>CAYNVI010000102.1:0-8823 GCA_964400585.1 uncultured Pirellulaceae bacterium
CGGTACTTTGCCGCCAGCGAAGCGGCCTGGGTCCGCCGGCAGCCGGAGCCCGCACAGGTTTCCGCCTTCTTGAAGGTTTGGACGCTGAAAGAAGCCTTGATCAAAGCGCTCGGGACCGGGCTCTCCACACCGCTCGACCGGTTCGCTTTCATCGATCTGGATAGTCAGGCGCCGCATGTCCGCTTTCTCGATCCTTCGCTGGGGGATTCGACCCATTGGCAATTTTTTCTTCCTCCGCTTCCTGCGGGGTTCCGGGGGGCCGTTGCCATCCAGGCTGCGGCCCCGCTGCCGCGGTCGGCCGCCCCCTCGTTGCGGCTGCGGTGCTTTGATCCGCCGGCCACGGTTACCGGCTAGCTGAGAAGCATGGGGTGTTGGCGGCGCGTTCCCTGAGGACCTACAGGTGCCTGCTACTCGCCCCCGGGGACCACCTCCCCACGAACGTTGGTCCCCCGCCTCGGTTCACCGACTGGGCTTTGGCAAGCCGTTGCAAGGCATCGATCCTTGATTGGATGAACGCTCCCAGCCGCCAATGGTCGGGCGCTTCGCTTCTGAAGCGGGCGGAACCGTAGCGAACGCGGCTTGGTGGAATAACGCTGGCGCTGTTCGGTTAGTATTGCCAGCCAAAGCCGATGTTGGAGAAGAAGTTGGGCGACTGCTGGTTCAACCCCCAGCCGGTTCGGATCCCGATCTCAAAGTCACGGGTGGCCAGATAGTGAATGCCCGGGCTGAAGAAATGCTGCGAGCAGGCCTCTTCTTGTCCGTCGGAGAAAAGCCCGAAGTATTCGACGTGCGCTTTTAGCCGTTCGCCCACGGGGATTCTCAGCACCGTCGATGGTGCCCATGTGGTGAAGTTGTCTTCTTCAACTTTGCCGGTCGCGAAACGGGTGGCGGTTGCCCATTCCCAACTGTTGGACAGTCGCCACCCGAACGGATGCGCCACGATCAGGCGAGTTGCCGTCTCGGGTCCGCTTGTCGGCGTATCTCCCGTCGCGAGCAGGTTGGTTTGTGGAACCCAACCAGCTTGCTCCGTCAACAGCGCTTTGCATCCATACAGGACTTTGGATTCCTCCTCCAACGCACCGGCTTCGCCTGGTTGCTCGGGGAAGGAACCGCCGCCACCAGCAGTGGCGTGGGGGTCGCCTCCAATCTCATAATTGGTGCCGAAGCGGATTTCCAAATTCTCGGTCAAGCCATAGCGTAGCAGCAGCTCGGGGAGACTATGCGTCTCTTTAACGTCCCGGTTGTCGATAAACGAGTAGCTCGCTTCGACCATGAGCCGGTGCTGCTCCATCGTCGTCAGCGCCGGGGTGAAAGAATCGCGGTCCGTTTCGATTTCGCGACGCTCTTGTGCTTGGCCCTGAGACGTGAAAGCCAAGAGCAGGGTGCTCACCGCCAACAGACTGATGCGGCAAAAATCGAAAGGCATTACTGTCCCCTTTACGGGTGCGGCTGGAGGTGCTGACGGAGGTCTCATCGGAAAATGCCATCTTGCCGGGGAAAAAAGCCGGACGATTCGCTGAAATCGAAATTGTCATGGCGATCCTATGACTGGGGCCGATTATGCTCCTTATCCCCCCCGGAAAAACAAACAGAGGTCACGCAATCGCTTTGTTGCAGCGGCGGTAAGGAGGCGAACCGGGGAAGTCAGGCTAAGGCTGCGAGCCTGCTCGGAGCATCGGATCGCCCTCTCGCTGGCGCCATGTCTGCAATGCTTCGGCGAGCTGCTCACGGCGCTCCGCATGGGCGGGATCGTCGGCGAGGTTGTGGCGCTCGTGTGGGTCGTTCGTAAGGTCAAAGAGTTGTTCCCGCTCGGCTCGCGGATAGAGGATGTATTTCCACCGACCGCGGCGGATCATCCGCTGGCTATCGGTGTAGTAGCCGAAGATTTCTTCGTGGTGCGTCTGTTGCTTCCCGCGGGCGATGGTGGCAAAGCTGTCGGCGGTCACTGTCGTGGGGATCGCGATGTCACAGAGCTCGCAGCTGGTTGGAAAGAGTTCCCGCAGGTAGACCTGTGCCTCGCTTTGCTGCCCTTGCGGGATCCCCGGGCCTGCGATCACCAGCGGGACGTTGATCGTGTGCTCGTACATGTTTTGCTTCCCCCGCAGCCCGTGGCTGCCGACCGCCATCCCGTGGTCGCTGCTGTAGATCACGATGGTTCGCTCCAGCTGATTCAGCGCCCGCAGGCGATGAAGGATTCGTCCCACCTGCTGATCGAGGTGATCGATCACCGAGTAGTAGAGGCGGAGGACGTCGCGGGTTTGGGTCGGGGTCCGGGGAAACGACATCAAGGTCTCGTCGCGGCCACGCAGGTTGCCATGGTCGAACGGATGTTGGGGAAGGAAGTTGACCGGCAGAGGCATCTCGGTTGCCAGGTACTTTCCTTGCCGTCCGGGAGGCATCAGCAGGGGATCGTGGGGCGCCGTGAAATTGACGTGCAGCAACCAGGGTTGCTCCTGCTGGGCAAAGGTATCGAGCGCTTCGAGTGCCGCGTCGGCAAAGCGGGCGTCGATCGCCGGCGTCAGCCCGACGCCCTGTTCTGGAAATTTCTCGCGGCCGTCGAGGCTTTGAAACACCCAGCCGCGATAACCGGTGATCGGAAACCCTTTCCAATCGGTCCGGCCTGAGGTTTGCCAGCGGCCGCCGCCGCTGCCGAAGAGTCCGAAGGTCCGCTCGAATCCGAAGGCGTCGGGACGACCTCGTGTGTGCCATTTCCCGACATAGGCGGTCTGATAGCCGGACGCTTGAAAGGCTTCGGCCCAGGAGACAAGATCCTGCCGGGGCTCGTTCTGTGTTACCCCATCGACACCATTTTCCCAGCCGTGACAGCCGGAAAAGATTTCCGCGCGACTGACATAACAGATCGGGTATGAACAGGTGGCCCGGCGGAAGACCAGGCCGCGGTTGACCAGGGCATCGAGATTCGGGGTCTCGATCAAGCGGTTACCGAGCGCGGCGATCGTATCGGCGCGTTGGTCATCGGCCAGCAGGAGGAGGACGTTGGGACGAGGGAAGGGTTCGGCAGCCGGCGTGATGCAGGCATCGCCAGCGAATCCCAGCAGAAGGCAGACGCACAGGAAAGGGGTGCGACAGGGAGGGACGATCGGCATGGCCAGGTCTCCGCGGAGCAAGGTAGGGGGCGGGCGGATCCCCATTATGATCCCTGCGGCGATCCCGCCGGCAGTAGGGCGGGCACAGGAGCGGGCAGTGCCGTCATTAGCGGGGACGCACGAAGTCGCGGCGTGCTTGCTCGATCTTCGGCCAGCTGGCACAGCCTCGCAGGTGGTCGTTGACCATTCCCATCGCCTGCATGAAGGCATAGCAGGTCGTCGGACCGAGGAAGCTCCAGCCCCGTTGTTTCAAGGCCTGACTCAGTTGTTTCGAGCTGTCGGTCGAGGCCGGGATCTCCCGCAGCCGCCGACGGACAGGCTGGCGGGACGGTTCGAATTGCCAAAGGAAGGCGGCCAGCGATCCGAATTCCTCACAGACCTCCAGGGCTCGCTGAGCGTTGTTGATCGTCGATGCGATTTTCCCGCGATGACGGATCAGCCGGGCATCGCCGAGCAAGCGGGTGACGTCGGCGTCGGTAAACCGCGCGACGCGGGTGAAATCAAACTCCGCAAACGATTCACGGAAGGCAGGCCGCTTGCGGAGCACGGTCAACCAGCTGAGTCCGGCTTGAAAACCTTCCAGGCAGAGTTTTTCGAACAGCCGCTGGTCGTCACCGACGGGACGTCCCCATTCGGCGTCGTGGTAGGCGATGTAATCTTCCTGTTTGCCGCACCAACCACAGCGTTGGATGCCCCACGCGTCTTCGATCATCGCCGGCGGCGATGTCGCTTTTGCCATCGCGGGCTCCTACTGCGGTTGTTGGGCCAGCAGGAACGCCAGTAGATCGGCAAAGTCCTGCGGGGCGAGCGTTTCCCCGAAGTTGGCGGGCATCGGGGAGAGGTTCAACGGTGTCCGTTCCTCGATTTCTGCGGTCGCCAAGCGGACAACCTTTCCCGTCTGATCGACGACTTCGATCTGTTCGTCATCTTGCTGGCGGATCAAGCCGGAGATGACTCGCCCATCGAGCGTCAACAGCGCGGTGGCCCGAAAGGCGGGATCGACGTTGCGGTTTGGATCCAGGATGTCTTCCACCAGGCGGTCCAAGCCGCGGGCTCCGATCCCATCGAGTTGCGGGCCGACCAGTTCGCCCTGGCCGCCCAGTTGATGGCACGCTTGGCAATGTTTGCGAAACAAGCGAGCGCCCTGGTCCCGGCGAGCCCCTGCGTCGGCGTGTTTGGCTCGTTGAGCAAATGCCTCGCTGCGCCGCCGGATCAGGGCGAGGGTCGCTTGATCCTCGGCCGGCATCGCGGCTTCGATCTTCTCCAAGGTTTCCCGAAGGGCACCCAGCTGCAGGGCTTGCAGCCGCTTACGGACGTTGGGATCGGCCAACACGCGGGCCGAGGCGCGACCCGCCGTGATCATCTGCAGCAGCGCTTGCCCGCCCGCGGCGTCGCCGCTGAGTTGATAGGCATAACGATTCTGATCGGCCCGGGAGCCTCGATCCATCATCGCTTCGAGGGCTGCTTGAATCGCCGCGTCTTCAGGCTGGGCGACGACCTGCAGGACCTGCTCGATGAACGCTTTGGCAAAGCCTGCTTCGCGCGCGAACGCCGCGTCGAGCAGCGTCGCCAAACGAGCATCGGAACGAAGATCGAGCAAGCTGAGCGCCGCTTGGCGGCGAGGAAGGACGCCGCGGGCCGGATCTTCGACCATCGCGGTGAGCTCGTCCGCAAAGCCGCGGAGGTGGAAGTGGGCGATCAAGCGGAGCGCGGCTTGGGGGCTGTCAAAGGCATCGCGGTTCAAGGCGGGCAGCGAAAATCGCCCTGCCGCCAGCCAGGCATAGCCGCTGCCGTCTTCTCCGTCGACCAGTTCCAGCCAAGCCGACCCGGGAGTGACATCTTGCAAATCCCAGACGATGCGGCGGGCGACATCGTGCCGCGGTGGTCGCGCTTCTCGCAGGACTTTTCCGCTCCGCGCCTCCCGCAGCCGGACCACGTTGCCGCTGGTCGCCGGTTGGCTGGGCAGTCCATTGTGACCGGCCAGGAAAAAACTCAGTTGCGGCGGGAGCGGAAAGGGAGAGCTGCGGAGGGTTCCCATGTTGCGTTCGCCGTGGGGGAGGCTGCTCCAGAAGCTCGCCGTTTCGTTGCCGTCGACCGAGGGACGGACTTGCCGTGACCAAGGATCACCCGTCTCGTCGGCGTGAGGGTGCGAAAGCGACGTCCAGCTGACCTGTTCCTTCGCAGGGCGGGACCAGAGCTGGCGGGCGAGCGATTCGGCCCAAGCGGGCAAGCCCTCCAGCTGGATCAGATTTTCGCGTGGCATCTGCTGCGTGATTTTCATCAACACGTCGAATTGCTTTTGCGGGTCCGCCGCGTAACGCTGTTGCAGCCAGGCGATCAGGTCGGCGCGGGCTTGTTCGGAGCCGTGCCGAAGCACGTGCTGCAATTGGGCTTCGGGAAGCGGGGTGTCCGCGTCGGCGGCCAGGGTGACCGCCGAAGCGATCCAATCGGCGGCGGCGGTTTCCGGGATGGAAACCAGCAGCGTCGCAACCATCTGTCGCTGCTGCGGAACGAGCGCGTCGGCGGGCAAGGAGGCGAGGACCGCCGGTGCCTGCAGCTGATCGCGGAGGGCAAGCTTGGCGGTGTGGATTAAATGGGTGTCGTTATCGGGCGTCTCCGCAAGCAAGCGGAAGAGCGGATCGAGGTGACGCGGGTGGGGGTGGCGGCCCAGGGCGTCGGCTGCGACCCGGCGAACGATCGCGGCGGGGTCGCGGGTCGCTTGCACCGCCAGCTGGCGAATCGAGCCGGACCACACGGGACGCTCCGCCAGGATCCGTTGCAGATGGGTGCGGACCAATGCGGACGAGGAAGCGGTCAGCTGGGCGATCTCGGCAGCGCGGAGACCGTCCAACCGCTCCAGCACCCACATCGCGTGGACCCTTTGGAAAGGCGAGGCCGACGCGTTCGCGATCGTCTGACGCAGCGCGCCGAGACGGGCCGAGCGGTTCGCTTCGTCGGTCGAATCGACCAGCCAATTGGTCGCCAAAGTCCGGACCCGCAGATTGGGGTCGTCGAGTTTTTCGATCAGTTGAGCCGCGGAATACTTGGTCAAATCGCCCAGCGGTTTAGGCGGAGTGGTCGCCGGCGTTTCGTCGGTGCCGGTGTAGACCACGCGCCACACGCGACCGTGCGTGCGGTCGCGCCGGGGGTGGTCGAGGGGGACCTCGTAGTGCCCGATCACACTGTTGTAGAAGTCCGCGACGTAGAGCGCGCCGTCGGGTCCGACCTGCAGGTCGACCGGTCGGAACCAGCCATCGTCGCAGCGGAGGAAGTCGGGTTGCGTATCGACCAGGCGGGTCGAACCGACGTCCCGCAGACGGTCATGATGCACTTGGCCATTGACCGGATTGCAGATGAAGACGCTCCCTCGATACGCCGCGGGAAAGTGTTCAGCCGCGTAGTAAGCGGGGCCGCAGATGCCGGTGGAGCCATGGCCGTGGTCGATCATCGTCGGGCCGAAGCCGAGCCCGTCGTGCGGCTTGCCGAAGCTGGGGTAATAGGCACCCCGAAGCAGCAGGTAGATCGGCATCGAATGGCAATCCGAATCGTAGAGGTTCCCCCAGGGGTCGAAGGTCATGCCGAAGGGATTGACCTGGCCCCAGGTGAACTGTTCGAACCGCGAGCCATCTTCGCGAAACCGGTAAGTGTTACCCGACTGCATGCGGGTCACGTTCCCTTGACCGTCACGGACTTCGGAAGTGTTGGAAAAGCCGTGACAGCCGTAGACCCAGCCATCGATCCAGCGGGTGAATGAATTGACCATCCCATGCGTGTCGATGTTGCCAAATTTCCCGTAGACGGGCTGCCGAAGATCGGCTTGCCCATCGCCGTCGGTATCTTCGACGCGGTCGATCGTCGGAATGCTGTAGACGAGGGCTTGCTGCCCATCACCGGTCGGGGTGATGCCGATCGGGATGTTCAGTCCGCTGGCGAAATGCGTCAGCTGCGTGGGGCGTCCGTCGGACCCGATGCCTTCGACGACCGTCAAACGATCTCGCGGTGGATGGTCGCCCATCCCGGGGAACCGGCTGCGCGGTTCGACATCCCCGGCGGCAGGGTAGGGGTACTCGATGCTATGCGTGATCCAAAGCCGACCCTGGGCGTCAAAATTCAAGTTCATCGGCTGGCCGATATCGGGTTCGGCCACGACCAACTGGATCTCAAAGCCGGGAGGTAGATGAAAGCGTGCTTGCTGCTCCGCAGGGGGTAACGGATCCGTGGGGACCACGCCCGGTTCGGCGGCGTCTACCGCCGCGGCGAGCATTCCCGCTGCGAACATCAACCGCGCGAACATCCCTACCGCGGCGAACGCGAGGCCGCCCGTCCGGGAAGATCGTGACGGCCGTGCGGTTCGCCACGACGGCTGCGACCGACGATCGGTCAACGATTGACGACAAGCAGGCAGCCGCGAAAGCAAAATATTCGCGGGGAGGCGAGCCAGCAGCAACATGACAAGCTTCGATTAGGGGACAGGGGAAGCAGGCGGGTGCGAATGCTGCTGTTGCAGATGCTCGGGCAATCGATACCCGCCGGCTTTGAGGAACGCCAGCATCGCTTCGATTTCCTCGCGCGTCAGCACGTCCAGCAAGCCGGTGGGCATCGAAGAGACCTGCGAGGCCAGTTTGGTTTCCACGGTCTGCTTGGCGATCGTTTGCTTGGCTTCCGGATTCAGCAGGTTGGTGACGACCTGGTACTGCTTTTCCGTTTCGTCCGCGATCAAGCCGGCGATCACGCGTCCATCGGTGAGGACAAACTGCCAGGTCTGGTAATCTTCGTGGATCTTGGCGGAAGGTTCGAGGATTTGGCGAAGCAGCGCGCGCGGTTCCAGCTTGGGGACGCTGGCCTGCAGCTCGGGGCCCAGGTTGACCCCGTGGCCGGCCACTACATGGCATTGATGGCAGCGTGCTTTGACGAACGCTTGCATGCCGCGGCTGACGTTCCGCTCGCCGGTGTCGAGGGTCAACGAGGGAAAATCGTCCAGTTTCCAGGCACGGACGGTCTGCGGCTGGCCGGCGGCCAACAGTTCCGCCGCCTGGTCGGCGTCGCGTCCCACGGCCATCACCCCGTTCATCACCACCCAGTGGCCAGGGAAGGTGCAGACGTACGGGTACAGGCCCGGTTCTTCCGGAGCGTGGAAACGGAGCACGTGCACGCGGCGTTTGCGTGTCGGTCCGATCAACGGGGTCGCTTCGAGGATCAGCGATTTCTTGGTCGACGGGATGAAATCACTGTTGGCGTAACGAGGGTCCTTCGCCATTTCGTTGGCCGCCATCCCGACTTCGGCCAGGCTCCCCGGCTGCAGTAAGACCAGATTGTGATTGGTGGCATCGGGGTTGGTGAACACGATCTTGACCGGCTGGCCGGCGGTGACCGTGAACTGCTTGACGGTGAACAGCATCTGTTCGGGGACGCAGCTGATCGTCAGCTTCTTCAGGTTGGCCTGGCTATCGAACTGGGATTGCGGGGCTCCCGGCGTCGGCTCGCCCAGGGTGCTTTGGCGTTCGGCCTGTTTTAATTTCAGGGCCACCAGGGAATCGGGATCATCGCTCCAGAAGGGCCGCATCGTCTTCGACCCGAAGGCACCGCGGATCGCGTAGGAAAGATGCCCATCGTGGGGATGATCGAAAACCTCGAGGAGGGCATCGAAGGCCTCCCGCGAACCGATGTACGTGGCGGCGATGGCCGGACTTGCCGTGGCCAGTTATGGTCTCGCCCT
>CAYNVI010000102.1:8833-11290 GCA_964400585.1 uncultured Pirellulaceae bacterium
GGCCCGCCAGGTCCCTGCTGATGGTGTTCGCCATGGCGGCAATGGCCGCTTCCATCCGCACCAACCCATGGGGGTCGTGGATCGCGGCCCGCAAGCGTTTGATCGCAGCGGGCAGGGAATCGTGCCAGTACCGCAATTGCTGTACGGCCGCCGCCCGCGCGTGGTGGTCTTCGCAGCTGAGCAACGTGTCGAGCAGCTCGCGGTTCAGCGTGTCGATCTGGCGATAAGTCCAGAGGGCTTCGGTCTGGTGGTGCCGTAAGCGGGGATCCTGCGGGTCGAGTTGCTGTACCCAGCGATCGAGGGCTTCCCGGACGGCCGCCGGATCGCGCCGTCGCAATTCCCGCTTGGCCCAGTACCGGTAGCGGTATTCGGGACGCTGGAGCCGATCCAGCAAACGCTCGATCGAGGCGTCGGCGATCGGGGGCGGATCCTGGAGCGGACGATCCTTAGCGACAATCCGCCAGATGCGTCCGGAATGGCGGTCGCGGCGATCATCGCGAAGCGAATACTGGGCGTGGCCCTTGATCGGGTTGTACCAATCGCAGATGTAGAGCGCCCCCCGGGGGCCGAAGCGGAGGTCGACCGGAATGAAGCTGAGGTTCTGGGAGAAGAGCAGGTCGCTGACGTATTCCTCTTCGACCCCGAAGGGTCCTTCCTGCCAACGATGGATCTCGATCCGATTGGTCGGTTTGTAGCGGGCTTTGACAAAGTGCCCCTGCAGCTCGGGCGGGAAGGTCGCAAAGTCGATGAATTCCTGCCCACAGGTCCCCGAATAGGCTTGCAGGCCGCGGGGACGCGGATGCTGGTCGGGGTAGGGGGGATCGAGCGAATGGAAGGCGGCAGCGAAGATCGGATGGCTGGCGACATGCCGTCCCCAATCATCGAAGGTGACGCCCCAGGGATTGGTGCTCGGGTAGCTGCCGAAGCTGGTCAGTCGATGCTTGGCCGGTTCATAGCGATACCAGCCGCTGTTCTGCTGGCGGACCGGTCCGTACGGCGTCTCCACCTGGCTGTGCAGGAAGATCGAATCGCGAAACAGCAGGTCCCCGTCCGGGGTCCAGGTGAAATCGTGCAGGGCGTGGTGCGAATCCTCGGTCCCGAAACCGGTCAGCACGCGGCGGCGGAGATCGGCGCGGCCATCCCCGTCGGTGTCCTGGAGGAACGTCAGGTGGGGTTGTTCGGAAACATACAGGCCGCCATCGCCAAATTCGAACGACAGCGGGATGTGGAGGTCGTCGGCAAAGACGGAGGATTGGTCGGCACGTCCGTCCCCGTCGGTATCTTCCAGGATGATGATCTTGTCGTTCGGTTCATTGCCCGGATAGACGTGCGGGTACGTGGTCGAGCAGCTGACCCAGAGGCGGCCGCGGTTGTCCCAACGCATTTGAATCGGGGCGGCCAGTTCCGGAAACTCTTCTTCTCCGGCGAACAGGTTGACCTCGAATCGCGGGTCGACTTGGAAGGCGGCTTGTTCGGCCGCCGCCGTCATCCACTGATTCGCGCCGCGGCTCGCTTCGGCTGCCGGCAAGGGGGGCACGTTGGAATCGTCGACCTGCGGGGGGACCGGTAGACCTTGCGCTCGCTTCCAAATCCAGGCGTCGCGGTTGGCGGTCATGATGTCGAAGTTCTTCATCGCCGGCAGGAAGTCGAGGTAGCCGTAACTCTTTCGCCGATCCCCGGTGTAGTAGAACGTGTTGACCGGGCGATAACGTCGCTGGTACTGGCGGTTCTTGTCGATCACTGTTTGCCGGAGCGCTTCGTCGATCGACGCTGGCGGCGCGCGTTGGAAGGTCGCTTCGAACAGGATGTCGGCGAGGCGACGATAACCTGCCTCGTTCAGATGCACGCCGTTGATCGTCAGCGGTTGCCCGCTCGCTTCCATCGCCGCCTGGGTCGGTGCCAAGAGATCGACAAAAGCGACCTCTTGCTGGGCGGCGACGTCCCGCATCGCCGCGGTGTAGCGGATCAGACGGTCGTGGTTGCGATCCTCCGCCGCGACCCCGGGGACGTTTTCGTTGGCGATCGGCGACAACAAGACGATCAGGGGGGCGGAGCGGCCGTTGTAGGCGTTCGTTTTGGTAGTCTCCAGGAACGCGGTCAGCTCCTGCCGGAAGGCGGGCAAACCCCCGTCGCCCGCAAACGATTCGTTGAAGCCGAAGGCCGCGAAGATGACGTCGGCACGGGCGTGATAGAGGTGCTGGTGGAGATCGGCGAAGTTCTTGGGGCGGGGCTGCAAAGCGGGCGTGTCGGCGGGCCAGGCGAGGTTCCGTACGACCAAGCGATGTTCAGGAAAAGCCTGGTGCAGCAGCGTTTCAAAGCAGCCGAAATGGCGGGCTCGTTCCAGCAACGTGTTGCCGATCAAGGCGATCCGGTCGTCGGGCTGCAAGGGCAAGGGGAGCTGCGTAACGATCGGCGTCGTGGCGGGCGGACGCGGGGCCGTCTTTTGGTAGATGCCGT
>CAYNVI010000103.1:0-6748 GCA_964400585.1 uncultured Pirellulaceae bacterium
CGGCGACCGCCCGCGGGTCGCGGTATCGGACCGGCAGGACGAAGAATTCCCGGCCGCTGCCATCGAGTCGCTCGATCAGCGACTCGATGATGAATCGGTCGGCCGCAGCCCCGGACACGATCACTGCGTTGCTTTCGGAATCGACGCGGATCCGGGTCGACGGCTCGAGGATGTTCATGTCCTCGACAATTTCGATCAGCTTTTCCGGATCGAGCGAAACGAGCCGGAACGCCTCGACCCGCGACTGCACGTCAGCCAGCGAGACGATCCCGCCGCTCGCCACATCGATCCGTTTGATGAACTCTTCCGCGATCGCCAAGCGGTCGGCCGGCGCCTGAATGATCACCGAGTTGCGCCGTGGGTTGGCCACGATCGCGATTTCCTGCTTCTTCTCCTCAGGCGGCGGCTGATTGTTGTTCCCGCCGCCCCGTGATCGCATCTGCTGTATCTGCTGCAGCTGCTGGGGCGTCATCGGCGTCGACGATTTGTCCTGATCGATCCCCAAAAAGCGTTCCAGCATGTCCTTCGCGTCTTCGGCCGAAACATACCGCAATTCGAATTCGGGAGCCAAGCGATCGCGCGATTCAGAAGAAAGCTCCTGTCGCAACAGCTCCCAGACCTGAAACAGATTACCGGCCGCATCCATCGCTTCGATGCGATTGGTCGTCTTCAAGGCGACCAGCCGCCCGTTGCCACTGATCATCGGCTGCAGTTCTTCGGCCAATTGCTCCGCCGACAACCACCCCGCCTCCAGCGAGGTGCGGACGAATTGGTGCGGCTGCAATTCGGCCAGTTGCGCTGCCTCCACACGCGGCACCAAAGCCGGGTTGATCCCTTCCGTCTTCAGGACCATCAGGCCATCTTTCAGCTGCACCATCGTGAAGCCGCGGGCCAACAGATGGCGATTCAGCAGATCGGCCACTTCATCGAGACTGTAACGGCCCGATGAAGCGAGGTTGACGTAGTCTCCTGGCAATTCGCGCCAGTCGAGGGGCTGGTCGGCAATTTCCGCAAACCATTCCAGCAGCGAAACCCAGGGCTGGTTGCGAAAGCTGAACGCCAATCTGCCATCCTCGGCCGGACGCACCGTCAACTCCTCGGGATCGGGTGCAGCGGCCGCTTCCATCGGTCGCTCGATCACTTTCTTCTCCGCCGCCCCGTTGGAGTCCCCCCCTGGTTTGCCGCCAGCCGGCTGAGCGGGACCGCCGCCGCCCGACTGGTCGGATTTCGAGGCCCCGGGGGACGGCTTGGACGTCCCCCCGGGTTGTGCCACCGCGCGACCATCGCTGCCTGACTGCGGCCCCCCACGGCGGATCGAGTTCGACGAGGGGCGATCTTGCCCTGTCGCGCTGCCAAAGCTACCGCTGACCCACACCAACATCAGTCCCACCGCCAAGCGTCGCAGCCAAGGGGAGACCGCAGCGCGGCGAGCGGAAAAAAGACGGAAGCTCAAAAGAACGACCCCAAGCGAAGACAGAACGGAAAAAATCCGCCCTCATTATGCTTCGCCCCCAGCGGATACTCAAGCCAATCGCGCCCCGACCAGCTACTCGGCCGGCAGCGGCAAGATTTCGACCTTGCGGAAATCGCACGGATGGCTTTCCGATTGCAGCGAAATCGAGCCGCCCGAGAGCATCGGCGTGCCCTGCGCCTCGGCCAACTCGGCGGCGTGAGGATCCCGCAGATCCAGCTGCGGCTTCTGGTATTCGAGCACGACCTCCCCCTCCAACCAGTGCCGGATCACACGATTGCCGTGAACTTCCACTTCGGCCGTCACCCACTGTTCGCCATGGTAGGTCTGCGAATCGGAGCTGATGCAGTGGGCCCGCACCAGCCGGTCCTCCATCACCACGTTGGTGCCGGGCGTGCAGAGGTTGCTGGTCGTGCGTTTTTTCTCGCCATCTCCCCCCAGCAGCTGGACTTCGATCGAAGCGGGAAAGTCTTGGTCTTCGGTCATCTCAGCCGGCGACTCGCCGTGGATCATCACGCCGCTGTTGCGGACCGCCCAGCCCGGACCTCCAGGACACTGCTGCCCGACAAACCGGTATTCCACCCGCAGGCGGTAGTGCGAATAGGGTTGTTCGTAAAACAGGTGCCCGAACCGTTCGTCGTACTGCGCGTAGCCGTCGTAGCGGACCTTCAGCAAGCCGTCTTCGACCCGGAACGTGTTCGCAAAATTTTCGCCCAGCGGAAAGTAGCGGATTTTCGGGGTCCAGCCGGTCAGGTCCTTCCCGTTGAACAGCTGGATCCAGCCTGCCTCGTCTCCTGCCTCGGCGGCCGCGGCGGAAGGATCCTCCGCCTGCAGAACCAGAGGGCAAGCGGACAAAACGAGCAGGCCGCAGCCAAGCCAGAGCGAACGGTTCATGGCAGAGATCCTTTGACGGGCAGTCTGAGGCGGAGAAGAAGGGGGCGATCAGGGTCAGCTGCCGGCTTGTTCCGGGCGCAACAATGGAAACAGGATAACATCCCGGATCGACTTTTGCCCGGTCAGCAACATCACCAACCGGTCGATCCCGATCCCCAGGCCGCCGGCCGGGGGCATCCCATGCCGCAACGCCCGCACAAAATCGTCATCCATCCGCGCCATCGAATCTTCCTCTTCCATTCCCTGGAGCTGCGTGCGGAACAGTTCCTCCTGCAAGTCCGGATCGTTCAATTCGGTATACGCGTTCGCGACTTCCATGCCGGCGATGAACAGCTCGAACCGTTCGGCGACCGCCGGGTCCTCGGCTTTCCGTTTGGTCAGCGGGCAGATGCTCGCCGGATAATCGATCACGAAAATCGGTCCCTCCAGGCTGTCCTCGACCTTTTCCTCAAAGATCTCGTTGCGGATCACGTCGGGGTGTTTCCCGCTCGTCGCGATCCCCAGTTTGTCCGCCAGCCCCATCACGGCCGCTTCCTCGTGAGGATCGACCCCGGTCCGCTTCTGGAACAGCTCGGCATAGGTCGCCCGCTGGAAAGGAGCCGTGAAATCGACCGTTTGCCCGCCATAGGTCCGCTGGAATTGACCGTCGATCGCTTCGATCGCATTGCAGACCAGCTGTTCGGTCAGATCCATCATCGAATGGTAGTCGCCGTACGCCTGGTAAGCCTCCAGCATCGTGAATTCGGGGTTGTGACGAGGGCTGATCCCCTCATTGCGATAGACGCGTCCCAGTTCGTATACCCGTTCGATGCCTCCCACCATCAGGCGCTTCAGATGCAACTCGAGGGCGATCCGCAGGGTGAGCTTCATGTCGAGCGTATTGTGGTGGGTCATGAAGGGACGGGCCGCCGCTCCCCCGGCGATCGCATGCAACGTCGGCCCTTCGACTTCACAAAACTGCCGCTCGTCCAACGTCTGCCGGATCGATTTGACGATCGTCGTCCGCTGCAGGAAACGGTCGACCGTCCCTTCGTTAAAGGCCAGGTCGCTATATCGCATCCGCTGGCGCATGTCGGCATCGTGCAGCCCCGCATGCTTCTCGGGAGGCGGCTCCAGCATCTTGCAGTGGAAGTGCAGGTCTTCGGCAAAGACGGTCAACTCTCCGGTGTTCGTCCTCCCCAGACGGCCATCGACGCCGATCAGGTCTCCCAGGTCAAACATCTTCGCGAGTTCAAAGTTCTCGTCGCCTACCTGTTTCATCCCGATGAAGATCTGGATGTCGCCGGTCCAGTCCCGCAGGTTCAAGAAGATCAGCTTTCCTTTGTTGCGCATCAGCACGATCCGGCCCGCCACACGCACCTGCGGACCCTGCTCCTCGCCTGGCCCCTGATCGGCTTTCCACTGGCGATAGTCGACCGCCTCGTCCTCAAAATCGGGCAGTTCCACACGCGAACCCTCGGCGGTCCGAAAGTGGACCTCGCCGGCCCGCTGCCGCACGTCCCCGATGAATTGGCGGTCGTCGAATCGACTCCCCCACGGATCGACTCCGCTCTCCTGCAACCGGGCCAGTTTCGCCCGCCGCGCGACCCGGGGGTCGGTGGCGTCGGGAGCACTATTCGAAGCACGGGAGCTCGCGTCTGGCGTTTCATTCATCGGTATGCAAGACAGCCAAAAAAGGTAAACAAACAAGTTCAGGGGGGTCGCATCCTCGGCGGGACGCGGTGAATTGTAGGGTCCCGACGAGCGACCGTCACCCGCCATTGAACCGCCACAGCGGGCACCGGCCAGCCGTGCTTTACGGAGCGTCCGGTGGCTGCTTTTCCAGCAATCGCAGGGCGGCTACCGCATACACTCGCGGCCCCAGGTCCCAGCGCCAGGGCGACAACCACTCCTGGCGGCGAAAGCCCCCCGCCGGCGTGCCCTCGCGAAAGGAGGCCGCGACCGCCGCTGGGTGCAGCCCGGTAAAGAAATTCCCCGCTTCGAGGGCAGGGCCAAGCAGGGGGGCGACGACCGCCGCCGAGGCTAATTCCGGCAGCGTCTCGGACGACACGATCTCGCAGGTGACCAAGGCGTCTCCCTCCTTGGCGGTCCAGCGGGTGATGCATTCCAGGTGCCGCTGCCGGACTTGCCGGGCCCGTGCCGCCAAGTCAGCAGGCCGCTCGATCCGGCGGCAAGCCGCCAGCATCAACTGCGAGAGCAACCCGATCGAAGCGACCACCTCGAAGGGCTCGGCGGGCAGCCAACCCGCCGCCGCCGGTACTCGAAGATCGGCGGCCGCTTCACTCAGATCAACCGCCGCGGCAATCCGCAGCCGGCTCTCCTGCGGGCCGACCTGGCGAGCGACGCCTCTCTGCACCGCCTCCCGATCCCAGTCGACCAAGGTGATCTCGGCGAATGTTTCCAGCAACTGCGGCAGATCGAGATCGTTCGTATTTCCCGCGCCCAGCACCGCCAACCGCGGTCCTGTCCGCTCCCGGGCCAAGTCGCGCAGCAGCGAAGTCAGGCGGGCACGATGCGGAGCGAACCGCTGCCAGTTGCCCGCCGTCTGCCGGTTCCAATCCGTCTGCTGCTGCCGCTCCGATTCGCTTCCGCCCGTCGCGGTCATTCCCAATCGCTCTCTTCCCGCTCCCACTGCTCTAAAGTCGCGAAAACAGTGTCGAACCACGCGGGATCTTTGACGGCCGGAGCGGCGACGGGGGGCTGCCGCGGCAACCGCAGCGAAACGGTAGGCCCCTGCGGCGGCGCCGGATGGACTTGCAACGTCCCGCCGAGATGATGCGCGATCAAGAAGGCCGAGAGCAGGTCCATGTCGAGTCCGATCGGCCACTTCTGTAGCGGCATCGCCGCGGCAAACAGCGAAGCGAATTGCCCCGCCTCCAAACCGTCAAACGCGCCCTGAAGATCAACCGACAACATCTCGCCGTCGGTCCCCATGCGAACGGTGATGTGGGTCGGCTCTTCCTGGAGATCCGAAAGCCGTCGCAGGATCAGTTCCACCAACCGCCGCAACAAGCCCGCATCGGTCGACAACGGCGGTAGGCCATCGCCTCCTTCGATACGGATCTCGATCTCTTCCTCGGCCAATTGAGGGCGGCCGTCGTGAACCAGGTCCTCGATCATCGTCCGCAAACCGACCTCGCGGGTCTCCCCCGAGGCATGCTCCAACGTATCGCGCAACAGCATTTCCACGGTTCGCACCATCAGCTCCGCTTCCTGGCGGCCGATCGCGATCATGTTCATCCCGACGATCTCGTCCATCTGCACACGGATTCGCTCGCCCACCGGCGCCTGCTTCATGTAAGCGACCAAGGCGGGCCAGGCTTGCTGCAACCGACCCTCCAACGCGGTCACCGCGGTCGCCAGCCCGCGGATCCGGTCCATCACGACCAGCCGATGCAAGACGCTTAGCTTTTCCTGCAACAAGCGATCGCGATCCTCGAGGGCCGCGTGATGCTCCTGAGCCCGTAGCAGCGTCCCGATCATCTCATCTTCGTCGAACGGTTTGGTCAAATAGCGAAAGGCTCCCCCCTCGTTGACCGCCTTCACCGCTGCGTCCAAATCGGAATACGCCGTCAGCAGCACGCGCACGATATTCGGATGATGGGCACGCACTTGCTCCATCAGTTCAACGCCCGTCGTCCCCGGCATCCGTTGATCGGTGACCAGCACCCCCACGCGATGCGAGGCCTCATCGAGGTACCGAATCGCTTCTTCCGCCGACGCTGCCGTGACCATCGTGAAATGGCTTTCAAACATCCGCGCGAAGTATTTCAACGCTTTGGGTTCGTCGTCGACATAAAGGATTTCTTTGGTGGCGTGCGCGTGGGTCATGAGGTTGCCGATTCCGAAAGCAAAGGAAGATCGAAAGTAATGTGTGTGCCAACCTCCGGCGTACTGTCGAGGACCAACTGGCCGCCGTGGCTGTGCACGATCGTATGACAGATGCTCAACCCCAGACCGATTCCTTGGCCGGGTTCGGAGGTCGTAAAAAAAGGTTCCATCACGCGGGGCCGGATCTCCGCGGAGATCCCCGGACCATTATCGCGAACGGTCACCTCCACGCGGTCGCCCCGCCGCACGGCGTTGATCGCGACCCGCGGGTCGTCACCGCCGGGGGTTTGGCGGAGTGCCTTCACGCTGTTGAGGATCAGGTTCAGTAACACCTGGGTCACTTGACTCCGCGAACCGACGACGGAAAGCCCGCTGCGGGCGGTGGCGCTCGCTTCCAAATGGATCCCATCCGCCTCGTGCGCCGCGAAGCGGAGCGCCGTGTTCACCGCCTCCCCCAGCAGAAAGGCCTTCTGGATGCCTTCTTCCTGCGGGTAGGCGAAGGCCCGTAGGTCGCTGATGATCTCGGCGATCCGCCCAATCCCTTCTTCGAGA
>CAYNVI010000103.1:6758-11223 GCA_964400585.1 uncultured Pirellulaceae bacterium
TCGATCGTCTCACTCGGATCGCGCTGCTTCGCCAGATCCTGACGGAGCGCCCGGGCTGCCATCAACGCGTAATGGACGGGATTGTTGATTTCATGCAGCAGTCCCGCCGCCAAGCTGGCGACCGCGCGCATCTTTTCGCTGTGGAACAACTGACTTTCGGTCGCCGCCAATTTTTCCAGCGACCGACGCAACTCCGCCTGCTCGTCGCGCAACGCCCCCTGCAACCGGGAACTCCGGATCAGCTGCGCGACACGGGCGCGAACCTCGGTCACCCCGAACGGTTTCGACAGGAAATCATCGGCGCCCCGCCGCAATGCTTCAATCTTGACGTTCTCGTCGAAGTGCGCGGTCAGCATGATGATCTTCGTGTCGCGCAGCTCCGGCAGGCTGCGGAGACGCCGTAGCACCGCCAGCCCATCTGCGTCGGGAAGCATGAAATCGAGCAGGATACAGCGCGGGACCAGCTGCCGCGCACGCTCGATCCCGGCGGCGGCGGTGCCCGCGGAAACCGCACCAAATTCCTCGGCCAGCGAATCCCGCAAGAAGCGGCGCAGGTCGGGTTCATCGTCGATCACCAACACCTCGGCCGCCGGCGGCTCGGCCGGTGACGTCGCGGCCGGTGACGTCGCGGCCGGTGACGTCTCGGCCGGTGACGAGGCGTCCGCGGTCGCCTCCTGCGATTCGCCAAGCGACGGTCTCGGCGTCACCCCTGCCGAGCGGCCCTCCACCTTCCCGCGATCCAGCGACTGCGGTGCGGACTCGGCTTCTTCGCCCGCTGCCGCGGGCTCCGGGTCGGGGCCGGGAACGCTGCCCGCTCCCGCCAGCGGCAGGGCAACCAGGAAGTGGCAACCGCCCGAAGGCGCCTCTTGCAGGGTGATCGTCCCCCCATGCCACTGCACGATCTCCTTGGAAATCGCCAGCCCCAAACCGATCCCCTGCGCGGTCCCCTGCCCCGTCCGCGGACGCGGCGTCGAAGCCTGAAACATCCGATCGAAAACGAAGGGTCGCTGGTCCGCCGGAATGCCAGGCCCTTCGTCAAGCACCTCGAAAATCGCCTTCCCCTCGCACCGCCGCAAGCCGACTTCGACCGCCCCCCCTGACGGAGAAAACTTGAAAGCATTGCTCAGCAAATTCATCAGGACCCGCTCGAATCGTTCCACATCGATCCGTAAATCGATGGGCTTCGCCACACAGCGGCTTTCCAATTGCACCCCCCGCTGGGCTGCCAGCGGAGCGGCGATGGCGATGATTTCCTGCAAGACCTCACGCGCATCCACATCGTCGATCTGCAACCGAAAGGTCCGATGGTTCAAGCGGACAATATCCAACAGGTCGTCGACCAGCACCCGCAGCCGATCGGCGTTCCGACGGACCACCGCCAACGGCTGGCCGATCGCCGCCGGCAAATGCCCGCGGGTGGCTAGCATCTCATCCAGCGGTGCGATGATCATCGATAACGGCGTCCGCAGTTCATGGCTGACGTTCGCTAGGAAATCCATCCGCTGACGGTCCACGTTTTCCAACTGGTGATTCTTCTCGTCGAGACTGCGGCGGAGCAGGAAATCGGTCAGACGATTGCGGTAGTTCAGGTGGCAGATCACCACCGCCACCGTGCCGGTGGTGAGCAGAAAAAAGAGCCCCAACGCAACGTCCTCGCGGTCGCTCACGCCCATCCCGTTGGCGAGCACGGCGGCGACGTAGGCGATGGTGGTCACCATCGCGTAAACCATGGCTTCCCAGGCGGTGAACCCCAGCAACTGCACGAACACCATCAGCAAAATCAAGCCGAAGAAATAGCTTCCGGCAGCTTGCACGCTGAAATAGATCATCAGACAGATCGCGACCGCCGGAACCAGCAACAGCGTCAGACTGAGCGGACCAATGCGGTTTCCCCACGCCCCTCGCGCCACGGCCACCCAGCCGACCAGCAGGATCAGCGTCGTGGTCGCTCGGATCAACGAAAAGGTCGCGAACATCTGGGGGTTCAACGAGTAATCGAGGACCGCCCCCAAAGGCATCAATAATGCTCCCAGCGCCAACGCCACCTTGGTGCGCGACAGACGCATCGCCGTTTCGGCAGCTTGGAACGCCCCGAGATCGGTCGTGGCGGGGCTGGTCGTCGCCATCGCGTTACTTACGAATCTCGAGGAAGACATTCACGCCGGTGGCGTCTTCGTAGGTGCGCTGTTGGCCCAAATCGGGCGCCAGCTCGCGCATCCCCTGCTGGTCGCGCAACTCGAGGTTCCAGTCGAGCACCAACCCCATCAACCCTCGTGATGAATGATGCGGAGTGACATTGGTGACCAACACCATACCGCCCGGCTTGACCCAGGTGTAAAACAGCTCCAACAGGAAACCGCAGGTCGTATCGCGAAAGTAATCGAAGAGTCCCGCACAGTAGACCATGTCGTATTGCGCGGGCGTCTCCTGTTCGCCTTCCACCGACGTCTGGATCAACTCGTGCACCGACCGCTGCTCGGTCGCGATCTGCATCCCCGGGCGCCGCGCCAAGCAGGCGGGGATCAGCGAGGTGTCGACGTGCCGGAGGGTTTCTTCGTTGAAGTCGACCAGCCGAAAATGCGTTTGCTCGGCAAGCGCGGTCGCTTCGCAAAACCGCCGCACTTCCACCGCCGGCCCGCAGCCGAGATTCAGAAACTGGACCGCCCCACCCTCCCCCACAGTCGCTTCCGGAGAGGCCCGCAAGACCCGCTCGGCCTCCCCCTCCAAGGCCTCCTGCAGCAAGGCGATCCGATTGCGGTGCGCCGCCGGCGCCTCATGCCGCAGGGCCGACGCATTGAGCAGCTTGGCGAAGGTGTTGCCTCCTTCCCACGGATCGCTCAGCATCATCCGCACCATCTCGTAGTCGCCGGCATAGCCGAGCGGTTTGTTGAATGCGCGATGCATGAAGGGAGACGACATCATCAACGGATGCAGCTCCCGCTGCGCGAAGGCCCGATGATAGGGGACCACCTTCCGAGGCACCTCCGCGACGGCGTTCTCAAAAATCGCGTACAGCTCCATCAGCCGCGGCCCCACCTCGTGGTCGACATCCGCCACGAATTCCCGCCGTAACGCGTCCGGGGTCCCCGCGGCAGCAAGATTCGCCTCGGTCTCCCAATGTTCCAACCAGCGGCTCAGCTCCTGCAGATAGTTCCGCAAATTGCCGACGCTGACCTGGAACGGCTCCCGCAATCGCTCGGTTGCTGCCTCCCAGTCGTCTACAAAGTCGCGGACGAACGAACGGAGTAGCTTGCCCGGCTGCAACCCCTGGAGGTCCGACCAGGGATCGACCAGCGAGGCGGAGACGATCAGCATCAATCCCGTGTTGAGCAACCCGGTCACCACCGCCCGCCCGCGATAACTTTCACGCTCCCCCTGCCGGATCCGTAGTTCCTGCAAGACTTCGGAAAGCTGCACGATCGAGTAAGGGTTATAGACCTCAAACACGACCTGCTGACGACTCAACCGCACCAGCGACCCCTGGGCTTCGGAACCTTGCGAGTTGCGAAAGCGGACGTGCGAACTACGAGAAAGACGCGACTGCTTGACCACGATGGAACTCTAACCTGGAAAAATGAACGATCAGACCAGCGGGCGAACGAGCGGAGCCCCCCGGAACCAGCAGGCTCTGTCTGAGTGTTCAGTCAGAGCCTACGGAGGCAGATGCCGCTCGCGAATCACCAGACCGACCGCCGTGGTGTCGTCCGCACAATCCAACGCCGCTTGCTCCCACCCGAGCCGCGCCGAGTGAAAAGGAAATTCCATCTGGTCCGCTTCCGACGTCGAACCGACCAGCGTCCAGCCCTCCCGTTCCCATAACAACGAATGAGGCTGCAACCGGATCGGCTGGCTCGTCGCATCGCCCCCAGCGAAGCTGAGGACCACCGAGAATTCCTGCCGAATGCATTCCCACAAAGCGGGGACCCAGGCAGGGGTTTCCGGTATCCGCAAGGGACGCAACAGGCCGTCGGCGAGGAGGACGTAGTTCAGCAAACGCATGCGGATCGGTCCAGCGAGCTGGTCCAGATGCTTGATCGCCCCCCGCCGGATCGCCGCCGTTCCCTGCCGCGTCGGATCCGCCCGCAAACAAGCTGCGAGAAAGAGCTCCCTCAGTTCCTCATCCGCAATCGCGCGCCAATCGCGGCCGGCATAGGGCAACAACATGTAACAGGCGGACTCGGGATCAAACGTCACCTCGAAGCCCAACCCGCGGATCGCCGCAATGTCCCGAAAAACCGTCCGCCGATGGACTTCGCACTCCGAAGCGATGTCAAAGGCATTGTAAGGTCGTTGCGTGCGCAACACGAACAAGATCCGCAGCATGCGTTCAACGCGGTTGGCCATCGTTTTCCTCTCCGGCCCATGCCCGCATCGTCCTGCCCCTCTCGGCTGTTGTTTTCTTTCCGGGGCTCTCCTCAGACGATCCCCCTTAGTCTTCCAGGTCCGATCGTAATAAATGCGGCCG
>CAYNVI010000104.1:0-11164 GCA_964400585.1 uncultured Pirellulaceae bacterium
CCGTAGGCGACAGCAGACCGCAGGGGACCAGCACCGCCAGTGTCAGGAAAAGGGCCGGGCGTCGGTGGAGGGGAGAGCGATGCATCACAGTTGGATCGGGGGAAAGGGGGGGAGGAGGGACCAAACCGGAGGCGGGGCGGGCCGCGATCAAGCACGGCGTCCGGGGCCGCGCGGCGGATGCTTGGCAGGGACACGCAAGCCGCCGGCGGCCGACCACGGTCTCTAGGATAACGGGTTGGCCACGCCGTCGCGAAGAAAAGCCGAGCGACGCGTTCGGCGGCTTGGCCATTTTTTTCCAGGACGCGTCAAGGGCAGCGCCGGCTCCCGGCCGGGGGGAAGGGACATCGCGGATTCGCCACGCGATCCGTTTCTCGGTTGTCTGACCAAGCCTGACGGACGGTGCCCGGCAGGGGGGGCCGGCTGGTCAGGGAGATCGCCACGATTTAGGTTGCGGACCCCCTGCGACGCGGGATTCTTTCCTTCCTTTGTGGGTTCCTCCGATGCCTCCCGATGATGCGGCTTCTACCTCGCGCCCACCCGAGCGAGTGACGACTGTCACGCTGGCCAAGATGGCGGCTGCCCGGCAGCCGATCGCCATGCTGACGGCGTACGATTTTCCTACCGCCCAGATGCTCGATGCCGCCGGGGTCGATTGCCTGTTGGTCGGGGATTCGCTGGCGATGGTCGTCCAAGGGCACGAAACGACGTTGCCGGTAACGCTGGATCAGATGATCTACCATGCCGAAATGGTGGGGCGCGCGGCCCGCCGCGCGTTGGTGGTGGTCGATCTCCCCTTTCCGGAAGGCCAGCTGTCGATCGACCGTACGCTGACCTCGGCCGCCCGGATCTTGAAGGAAACCCGCTGCCAGGCGGTGAAATTGGAAGGCGGGGCCGAGCAGGCCGAACGGATCGCGGCCTTGGCGACCGCGGGGATCCCCGTGATGGCCCACGTCGGCTTGCGTCCGCAAAGCGTCCACGTCGAGGGAGGCTACCGCGTCCAGCGCGACGAGCCGCAGTTGCTGGCCGACGCCGCCGCCGCCGCCGAGGCGGGGGCCTTTGCAATGGTGATCGAGTGTGTTTCGGCAAAGATCGTCCAGCGGATTCGCGAGACGGTGACGATCCCCACGATCGGCATCGGCGCCGGACCTGACGTCGATGGGCAGGTGTTGGTGACCCACGATTTACTCGGGATGACCGCTGGCTATTTGCCTCGCTTCGTAAAACAGTATGGAAACCTTCGTGAAGGGATCTCGTCGGCGGTCGCCCAGTACGTCGACGAGGTCCGGTCGGGTGCCTATCCCGATGCCACGCACTATTTTCGTTGATCGATCGCATGCCTGCTTCCTTGCCCGCTCACTTCTCCTGTGATGCGATCCTGTTCGATCTGGACGGGGTCCTCCTCGATTCTTCCCGCGTGATCCGTCGAGCCTGGCTTCGCTGGGGCGAACGGCACGGGCTCGAGCCGAACTTTGTCACGCAACTGATCCACGGGCGACGCCCCATCGATTCGATCCGCAGCCTGTTGCCCGATTGCCTGGAGCCCGAAGTGGAGGCGGCTTGGCTGACCGCCGGGGAAGCGGGCGAGCTCGATGGCTTGATCGTCTTGCCGGGAGGGCCCGAGTTGATCGCGCGGCTGCCGGAAACCCACTGGACGGTGGCGACGTCGGGACCGCGTCAGATCGCCAGCGAGCGATTGAGTTTTGCCAACATCGCCCCGCCCGCCACGATGGTGGCGGCCGAAGATGTCGCGCAAGGCAAGCCGCATCCGGAGCCCTACTTGATGGCGGCCGAGCGGTTGGGCGTGCCGCCGGAACGCTGCCTGGTCTTCGAGGACGCGGCGGCGGGAGTCACCGCGGCGAAGGCGGCTGGCGCCCAGGTGATCGCGGTGCAGACGTCGCAGTCGGTCGCCGAATTGCACGCGGCCGGCGCCGATGCCTGCGTCGTCAACGTGGCGGCCGCACGGCTCCGCGGGCAACCGCTGGCCGGCTGGCGGATCACGCTCGAATTGGCCGCTGCGCAAGCCGACCGATCACAGCCGACCGATCACAGCCGACCGATCACAGCCGCCCGATCACAGCCGCCCGATAACTTCCGCCCCGGGGCATGCCGTGTCGATTCGTTACGTCGCGAAGTAGCTGACCTTGTCGGCGATCGGCGTCCGCTGGCCGGTGGGCCACTCGGTTTGCGGGTAGCCGAGATAGAAGAGGCCGAGGACACGATCGGCCTCGCCCAAGCCCACGAAGTCGCGCGTCGCTTCGCTGCAAGCGGCCACGTTGGACGACCAGAATCCGCCGATCCCCCGCGCCGTCGCGGTCAGATGCATGTTCTGGACGGCACAGGCGACCGCGGCGATTTCGTCAAGCTCGGAGATTTTCCCGCTCGCTTGCCGCTGCATGCCGATCACGATCACGACCGGGGCCAACGTGGGGTTGGTCAGGTGCCCGTCGTACTTTTTCTGCTTGAATTCTTCCGCCGGCACGATCCGACGATACGTTTCGGCCAGGTGCTCCGCCAACCGCTGCCGGGCGTCGGCTTGAAACACAAAGAACCGCCAGGGCTCGGTCAGCCCATGCGTCGGCGCCCAATTGGCGTTCTCCAGGATCTCCTCCAAAATCGTCCCGTCGATGGGCCGCGGGGCCATCGCAGCCGGCTTGATCGTGCGGCGACGACGGATCATCTCGGTGATCCCGTTGGCGGCGGTTGACGCGGTAGAGGACGCGGACATCGGCGGCTCTGCAAGCGAGGAAGGGGACTGAAGGGGACGGGCCGATTACTTTTCTGACAGCGCCTAGCTGGACAGCGCCACTTTTCGATCTAAATCCCGTGTTTCACGGTGTGTATCGATCATTTGAGCGGTTTCGGCGCTAGCCGCCGGCCCGTCGCGGAAAGGCCGGGGGCTAGCGCCCAATCCGCTCACGAAAAGTGGCGCTGTCCAGCTAAACGATGACGTGCGGCGTGGCGTTGCACAAGGCAGGCCACAGCGCGGCTGCGTCGGACGCGGTGGTCGGCAGGGCGATCAACCCCGGCCGCGCTCCCACTTGCAGCCGGCCGCAATCGGCACGGCCCAAGGCGTCGGCGGCATCCAACGTCGCCATCCGCAGCAGCGTTTCGGGCGGTAAGTCGGGTCGCTGCTCGGCCAAGAAACGCACTTCGTTCCACAGCTGCAGGTCGGGATTGCTGGCCCGCGAATCGGTCCCGAGCGCGACCCGGATCCCCGCCCGCTGCAGCGCCGCCACCGGATGCGGCGGGTGTCCGAAGTAGGCATGCGTACGCGGGCAGTAGACGACCGACATCTGCGGCTGGCTCGCCAGGAAGCTGATTTGCGGCGCGGTCAGGTAATTGCCGTGAACCACCAACGCCCGGTGCGCCCGGGCGAGCTGCCGCAGCAGGCCAGTGATCCCAGCGCTCCAGGGAAAGCGTTGGGCCTCCCACAATCCCCACGCTCGCAGCAGCCTGCGAAAAGGCCCCTGACCCTGTTCGACCAAGGCGATCTCTTCGGGCGATTCGGCGACATGCATCGCCAGCGGCAGGCGGTCTCGCCGGCTCCAGTCGACGGCCCGCTGGACGAACGCTTCGCTGGTGGAATAGGGCGCGTGCGGGCTCAACCCCCATGAGCCGGCGGACCCTGGCTCCGCCGGCAATCTCTCGGCCGCCTCCCAGGTTTGCTGCTGACGTCCCGCTTGCAGGCCCAGCAGTTCGGCGAAGGCGATCCATTCGAGGCCCGCCGCTGGCGGTTCCGGCAGGGGCCATGGCGGTGTGGCGATCTCGGCCAACAGCCGCACGCCGGCGGCTGCCGATTCTGCCAGCCCGCCGGCGATCGCCGCCGCTTTGGCCTCCGGCGTTGCCGCCGCCCCGCCGCGTTGGCGAAGGACCGCCGCGATCCATTCCGGGAGCGGGTTTCCTGCGACGCCGAGCGGTGCGGCGAGATCGCTGAATTCCAGATGCGTGTGGGCGTTGACCAGCCCTGGCAGGAGTGCGACATCGCCGAGATCGCGGACGGGCCCGGGAGGCGTTCCCCGCCCCAAGCCGAGGATGCGACCGTCCGCCCATTCGATCCAGCCGTCAGCCAGGGGCGGCTCGCAAACCGGCACGATCCAGCGGGCGCGATAGGTTCCCTGCAGCGCGGCGGAAGAGGGCAGGTTGAACATGGGGGCGAAAAGCGCGTGCGGCGGCGGGGGAAGCGAATGCCGAAGGGGGGCCGGGATGGCTGGGCCGCCTTCACCGCCGACCATGCTACCAAGCGGGGCCGTCGACATGCTACGTTGGCGTGACCTTGCCCCGGAGGATCGCTTGACCGTCAAGGAGACCCCACATCGAACCGCGCCTGCCCACCGCCAAACCGCTGCCTCGCCGCTTTTATCGACGTCCACCGGCCGAGGTGGCTCGGGATCTGCTTGGCCAGATCCTGTTGACGCGTTTGCCGGGCGGTGCGGCGGGGGGCCAGGCGGCAGACGCCTTGCCGGCAGAGGCTGCCGACGAGGCCGAGCCGGTGGTCTGTGGCGGATGGATCGTCGAGACCGAAGCCTACCTGGCGGCGGGCGACCCGGCCAGCCATAGCGCAAACGGACCGACGCGGCGGAATGCATCGATGTTCGCCGAAGCCGGTACCTTGTACGTCTACACGATCCATACGCATCATTGCTTGAATGCGGTGACCGAGCCGGCGGAGGTCGGCAGCGCCGTCTTGATCCGCGCGGTCGAGCCCGTGTGGGGGCTGGAAACGATGCGTCGGCGTCGTCGCCTGGCGGAGGGGGCGACCCGGCAGTTGTGCCGCGGGCCGGGGCGGCTCGCCCAGGCCCTCGGGATCGACAAACGCCACGACCGGTTGGACCTGTGCCTTCCCGGCGATGTCTGGATTGCGCCGTGGCAGCATGCCTGCACGATCCATCCTCGGCAAAGTGGCCGGATCGGCCTTTCCAAAGCGGCGACGGAGCCATTGCGGTTCTTTATCGATCAGAACCGCTTCGTCAGTGGCCGCGTCGCGCCGCATTCGGCGCCCCCGCGGCAGAGTTTGGCCCTGGACTGATGAAAAGGGGCCAGGGTCGGAGGAGGGGCCCGGCCGGCAGAACTTCTTCTCGCCCCTCGTGCCTCGGCGGTGGCTGATCCCGCTGGTGCCAAGCCGACACGGTTCCGCTAAGCGGCGCGCGCGGGCGGCGGGGCCGTCGCCGGCCCTTGAGCCGTTTTTTGCCCCGCGGTTTTTTCTCGCGCGGCTTGTTGCTGGCGGGCTTGTTCCTGCCGGTGGACCTGGATCACGCGGCGGATGACCACGGTTTCCTCCGGCGCGTGGTGCCGCAGCCGCCCGTGTTGTAGGTACTCCGCGAACAGCTCGGCGACCGCTTTCGCCTCGTGGCGATCGTCGATCCAGTCGCTGAACCGGCGGAAGGGGGCCTGCAGGACCGCTTGTCCGAACGGTCCGACGAGCTGGCCGGTCGGCAGGGGGTGGCCAGCCCGGCTTTCGGCTTCTGCCGCGATCCGTTCGAGGATCCGGGCCCAACCGGTGATCGCCACGCCGAACAGGTCCGCGAGCCGGCGGCAGGCGGCTTCGTTCAGGCCGGCCGGAGGATCGTCGACGGCCATTTCCAATTGGTAGCCATCGACGATCGGCTGGAACTCGCGGTGGGCCAGCCGCGCCGACTGCAGCATCGCGGCGGCCAGCCAACCGTCGCCTGCCGCCAATTCGAAGCGGACCTGATTGGCGTTCTGCTGCCAGCGGCGGAAGACCAAGTCGTACGCTTTGGCAACGCTGTATTCGAAGGGACGATGGATCAGCTGTTCGCGGTCCGAATGGTCGGTATGCAGCGGCTGCAACATGTCGGTGAAATAGTGGCTGAGGATCCCGGCGGTGTGCGCCGCGTCGCTCCAGGCGCGGTGGGCGAGCTGATCCTGCATCCAATCGTGCCAGCGGGTCGCTTTCGCCGGACCGCCTCCCCAGTAGCCATCGCCGGCGTGGACCACATGGTTGTGGAAATCGCGGATCCGCAGGTCGGGGGCGAGCGCGCCCTGCAGGTAGCGGCGGTGGTGCCGGAGCAGCAGGCGGACGAGCCGTTGGCCCGCGGGGCTGGTGACCTCGGCGCAGGCATCGAGGGCAAACCGTTGGTGGGTGTGCCGTCGGTGGGTGGTGCGGAGAAGCTTACGCAACCACGACATGCGGATCCTCGGGGTCGATGCGATCGAATCGGCGAACGGAACACAGCCGCCACGGCTGGCTCTCCAGCTAGGCGGCCCGCTTGCCTTGGGCGACTTCGCGTACGTCGACGCCGTAGTAGTAGGCCCGCCGCAACATCTGATCGATGAAGGCCTGGGAGCCTCCCGGTGCCTGCTGGGCCGCCGTCATCCGCTGCTCGAAATCGGCCCGCGACAAGGGGTGAAACGCCGAATGCCCGGCGGGGCGTTCGAGCGTCCCATACAGGGCATGAATCCGCCACTGATGATCCCGCTCGGCGATCGCCAGGTAGACGGCGTACCATTCGGTTGTTTCAAAGGAAGCAACGATCTCATGACGCGGCGCGGACATCCGTGAACTCCTCGAACCCTGGGTTTCCATCCCTCCAACCGATTCCCGGGTTATCGCCTGAGCTGGCGAGGGGCCGCAAGGGCAGAAATCGGCAGGCTCAGCGAGGTCGTCGGCGGACGATCGCGCGGGTCGATCCGAGCAGTCGCGGGATCTGATCGACGGTCGGGTCGGGCGCGATCGCGGTGTAGTACTCGTCGTCGATGCCGAGCAGTTCGCGGCGTTGTTTCGCGAGTTCCGGAGCGGCGTCCAGAAAGGATTCGGACATTTCGTAATCGCGATCCCAAAGGATCGTGTCGGCGATGCTTTCGATGACCATCTCCCACCGCGCCATCTCGCGGTCTGCCGCGCAACGGGGAAAGATCTCGCCCGTTTGCCAGGCCTCCAACGCTTCTTCGCTCCCCTCGCTCTGCAAGGTCATGTGGAAGGCCTCCAAGACACGCTGCCGCCAACTCGGCGGCGCCGCTGCCCAATCGCTCGCGCGCTGGAAAGCGCGCAGTTCGGACTGCAGACCGCCGGGAAAGCCGTCCCCCGAAGGCATGTCTTCGCGGGACGTTTCGATCTCCATGATGATCTGATCGCGGATCTCTTCAAAGATCGCGCCGACGGCTCCTTCGTTGGTCGCCGACAGGGGCAGGGATTCTTCGGTCTCCATCAGCAGGTGCGTGGCCACCGCATGGAGGACGGCGAGTTGTTGAGGAGGGTTGAGGTTATCGAAGACCGAAATCCCGAATTGCCAAGGGGGCGGGCTGTCGGGGGCGACGAAGTATTCATCGAGGTCGTCGATCATGACGTCGATCGCGTCGGCTACCAAACGAGCTTCCGCTCCCTGAAGCGTGCGATTACCGGTACTTGTCTGCCACATCGTTGTCTCTCCAGCCGGTGTCTCCATCCCCAGATGACTGGTTCGGTGCCCGCCATTCTAGTCGCCACGAGGATCGCCACGAGGTTTGCCACGAGGTTTGCCACGAGGTTTGCCACGAGCACGCCGCCGGCACCGTGCTCCAGCATAGCAGTTACGCCGGAGCGCCGCGCCGGTCGCTGCGATCTCTCCCGATCGATCGCCGCAGCCCCGGGCCGCAGGGGCGGAGCCACGCCCGGCGGGGGCGCTGATCGAACGGGGCGGCCGAGTAGAATACCAAAATCGCACGAGCCCCGTAGGCCGCCGGATCGCCTCGGTCCTTGCCTCTCGGTCCTCCGTCCCTCGCCCCTTACCCTTCACGGTCCGTTTTGACATCCGACGCCTCCTCCCGCGCGTTTGCTTCCTTCTACGATCTTCCGCTGGTCGAGCCGCTGCAACGTGCCTTGGCCGCCGCGCATTACACCACGCCGACGCCGATCCAGGCGGCTGCCATCCCCCCTCTGCTCGCCGGGCAAGACCTGCTGGGCTGCGCCCAGACCGGCACCGGCAAGACGGCGGCCTTCGCGATCCCGGTCCTCCAATATCTCGACACGCATCGCCGCCGGGCGGCGCCCAAATCACCGCGGGTCTTGGTCCTCAGCCCGACCCGGGAACTGGCTGCTCAGATCGCCGACAGCTTCGCCACTTACGGGCGATTCCTGAAGTTTCGGATGACGACCGTATTTGGCGGCGTGAAGCAGAATCCGCAGGTCCGCGATCTGGCCCGCGGCGTCCATCTCTGTGTCGCGACGCCGGGACGGTTGCTCGATCTCTTCCAGCAGGGGCACCTCAATTTTGATCAAGTCGAAACGTTCATCCTCGACGAAGCTGATCGGATGCTCGATATGGGCTTCCTCCCCGATTTGAAACGGATCCTCCGCGAGCTGCCCGAGCAGCGTCATTCGCTCTTTTTTTCCGCGACGCTTCCTCCGCCCGTGCGGGCCCTCGCCGGTGAACTACTGCAGGACCATGCGGAAGTGATGGTCACCCCCTCGGCGACGACGGTCGAACAGATCGACCAACGGCTGTTGCGGGTCGAAGCCGCCGACAAACTCGACCTGCTGGTCGCCTTGCTGGGCAGCGAAGCGACCGGACAGGTTTTGATTTTCACCAAAACGCGACGCGGCGCCGATCGCCTGCTCCGGCAACTCCCCAAACGCTATGCCGACCAAGCCCAGCCCGGCCGGTTGCGGTCGGCGGCGATCCATAGTGGCAAGACGCAGCCGGCCCGGCAGCGCGTCTTGGAGGCCTTCAAACGAGGTAAGGTGGACGTCCTGATCGCCACCGATGTGGCCGCCCGAGGCATCGATGTCGAAGGCCTGAGCCACGTGATCAATTTTGATGTGCCGCACGAGCCCGAGAGTTACGTCCACCGGATCGGACGGACCGGGCGGGCCGGCGCCAGTGGCGTGGCGGTCAGCTTCTGCACGCCTGAGGAGCAACGAGCCTGGGAGGCGATCGAGAAGCTGATCGGCCAAGCGGTCCCCGTCGATGCGACGCAGCCGTTTCATACCGCGCGGCAAACGTCGCCGCGGGGACGGGGGAGCCAAGGACACGCAGGCCAGGGAAAGGCGAGCCAGGGACGCGGGAGCCAGGCAGCGGGGAAACCGCGGTCCGCAGGGAAGTCAGGGGGGAAGACGCGACAGGGGCCGCCGAACCAACCAGGGGGCAAACGAGCCAGCGGCAAGGGCGGCAAGCCCGGAGCAGGAGACGGCGGTGGAACAGCGTCCCGCCGTCGCCGCCCGAAGCGGGGACCCTCTTAACGCGGGGCGGTGACGCTGCCCCGCGCTGCCGAGGCGATTCAAGCAGGGGCGTTGGAAATCGTCGAGCTGGTTGTCGAGAGGGTGGCGGCCGCGTATTTGCGACCGTACTTGCAGGCGTACATCGCTTGATCCGCCAGCCCCCAACTTTCGAGGAAGGGCTTGCTGGGCTGGCAAGCGACCCGTCCGATCGAAGCGGGCAGCCCCCGTTCGTCAAACGTCTTCTGCAGCAGCGGCTGCTGGTCGGTGACCGAGGCCGGCTGCGGGGTCGCGGATCGCCCCCGGTGCGGGTGGCGCGAAGTTTGCTCTCAAACTTGGCTATGCGCAGCCCTTCACAGCCTGTGGCAGGCTGGTCCTCGCAGCCTGTGGGGGGGGTTGGCTCAAACCGCTCCGGCCCAGCCTGACAGGGTGGGGGCGCGTCTCGTATTGACTCCCTTCCAGAGGTATTTCATGCCTGGGCGTTCGCTGTCGATCGATCCGTGGTTCTGGGTTGGCGTGCTGTTGGCCAGTTGCCTGGAGCCGTCTTTTTTGCTGGCAGAACCGCCAGCTTCAAACGCTCCGAGCAAAGCCGCCCCGCCGGCAACTGCTCCTTCGTCCACCGCCTCTTCCGACTCCGCGGAAGGCTCCGAAGCGACCTCGGGGGAATCGCCGCCAGCGGCCGATGCGGTCCCCGTGGTCGAGTTGCCGACGCCGTCCGACCGGGAGGTGGCCCTGGGCGTCGAGAACGAACTGTTGCGCAGTGACGCGGTCGCTTCGCACAAGTTGTCCGCCTCTTGTGAAGACGGCGTCGTGACCCTGTCCGGGAAAGTCGACAACTTGCTGGCCAAGCAAGCCGCGTTCAAGCTTGCCCAGCGGGTCCGCGGGGCGCGGTCGGTGATCAACCAGATCGTGATCGCCACCAGCCCTCGTTCCGATCAGGAACTGGCCACCGATATCCGCGCCGCTTGGCAGGCGATCCCCGCGATCGAGGTGGACGAGTTGACATTAACGGTCGATCAAGCAACCGCCAAGTTGCAAGGCAAGGTCGACTCCCTGGTCGAAAGGATGCTCGTCGCCCAAGCGGCTCGCGAAGTCCGGGGACTGGAACGGCTGGAAAACCAGATCGAGGTGACTTCCTCGTCGTCGCGTTCCGATGAGGAGATCGCAAAGGAACTTCGCCAGTTGTTTGAGTCCGACGCGGCGCTGAGTGATTCCTTGATCGAGGTCACGGTCGAGGACGGCCGCATCATCTTGAGCGGTAAAGTGGCCGATAGTTTCCTGAAAGGCCGGGCCAAGGCGTTCGCGATGCATGCGGGCGGGCAGGCGATCGACGCCCGCGGATTGCAGGTCGATTACGAATCGCGAGATGGCACCCTGCGGCGGCAGCGGCTGGCGAAATTGACCGACCAGCAGATCCGCCAAGCCGTGCGGCGAGCATTGCGCTATGATCCCCGCGTGCTAAGTTTTGCCAAGGGGATCGAAGTCGATTCCGACGCCGGAACCGTGACGCTGTCCGGTCAGGTGGGGCGGTTGCAGGCGAAGCAGGCCGCCGAAGAGACTGCCCGCGGAACGCTTGGGGTATGGCGAGTCAAAAACCATTTGAAGGTGCACTGGACCGAAGACGATCCGTCCGCTGAAAAAATCGTCGCCTACGTGCAAGCCGCGCTGCATCGCGACCCTTACGTGACGCGGCACGAGTTGCGCGTCCATTGCCGCAACGGCCATGTCAGCCTCTACGGCTTGGTCGATAGTGAGTTCGAGAAAAAGGCGGCCGAATGGATCGCCAGCGGCCAGCGAGGGGTGGTGCACGTCAATAATTACCTGACGGTTGCGGAGGAATGGGAACCGAAGAGCGATGCGGAAATCAAAGCCGACATCGAAGAGAAACTGCGACGCACGTTCTTCGACAAAAGCAATCAGATTCAGGTGACCGTCGAGGATGGCGTCGCCGTGCTCAATGGCCAGGTCGACACCTGGCGGCAGTGGCAGGCGGCGATGGAGTTGGCACTGGAA
>CAYNVI010000105.1:0-11156 GCA_964400585.1 uncultured Pirellulaceae bacterium
CCGCAATCCCTGACATGCACCCGGGGACGGCAGCCGGAAAGTTGCCCTTTCCTGATTCTCACCAAACCCTATGATGGATTTTCGAAAGCGGTCGTCGGCGGAGCCGGCCTCGCCCTTTCCTGACAGTTCGGAAACGAGGTTGCGTGGACCGCTCAGCCTCGCCTCCCAGCGGTGCGGCCCAACAATCGATCGGGGTCGAGCCCAGTTTTCGAAGCGTCCCTCGATCAGGATTCTTTTTCTTCGTTGCCACGGATGGATAAACGATGCGGACGATTTTCATTCTCGGCCTGCTGGCCGGCATTGCGTTTTTGGCGGGTTGGTTTACGGTCGATCGCGACACCGATTCGACGACCATCCAGATCGACCGGAACGAAATTCGCGCCGACGCCCAAAAGGCGATCGAACGCGGCCAGGAATTCCTCGATCGCCGTCAACAATCTCCCATGGAATCGACGACCCCTGACGAGCTGCAATCCCCCTGGGGTCCCGCGCCCGCCTGGGAAGAAGCGAACAACGCCGACTCGAATCTTCGCTAGCTCGGCCCGAAAATCCCGGCGTCGCCACACCCTCGCCCGGCTCCGTGACCGAACTCGCCAAGCCGTCGTCTCCCGCCGCCCCTGGCTTCCTCGGCACGCACATCGGCAAACCAGCCTTTCAGGGTGAAAGTCTCTCGGGGTTGGCTTTGGGGGTCCGCCTTTGGGGGTCGGCTTGGGGGGCTTGGGGGGTCAGAGCCCTCCAACCTCCGGCTTTGGGGGTCCGGCTTTGGGGGTCAGAGCCCTCCAGCCTCTGCGGCTTTGGGGGTCAGAGCCCTCCAGCCTCTGCAGCGAAGGATTCCTCATGGACTCCGTGGCTCGGTGAATCTTGGGACCGCAATCCATCGCCCCTCAACAACTGGAATTGCGTCAGCCCCCCATAGGCTGCATATACCCCATGGCACGCAAGCTCTGCAATCGAAAGAGCACTGACCCTGTTGATGGTCTTTGGGGGTCTGGTCTTTGGGGGTCGGTCGGTCTTTGGGGGTCAGAGCCCTCCAACCTCTGCAACGACGGAGTCCTCATCGCCTCGGTGGATCTTGGAACCGCAACCCATCGACCGTAAGCACCCTGAATTGCTTCAGCTTCCCAGGACCTACAAACACCCCAGGAAACGCAAGTTCTTCCATCGAAAAAGCACTGACCCTGTTGATGGAGACCCTGTTGATGGAAAACGCAGACCACCTAGGCGACCTATCAATCCCAATCAAAAATGCACTGACCCTTTTAAATGCTGGCCATTTTACATGAAGCGAGCGCATCCACTTGACTCCTCAAGCCCCTTAGAACGCCCTAATTATCCAGGCTGCGCAAAACCGCCAATCGAAAAAGCGCTGACCCTGTTGAGAGGGGACGAGTCGGCTTAGGGGCTCGGAGACGACGCTGAGGGCGCGGGAAGCACCTCCAGCCGGCTGCCGTCGGACCACCATCGTTGCCCCGCGGCCTGCACCGGCTCCCACGCCTCTCGAGACCCGGGCGCGACTTGCACCCGCACCCGCCCGGTTCGGTCCGTGGCCATCGCGACCAATTGCGGGATTTCCACGACGCGACTGATGTTGAGGATGCTGTAGGCGTCCCGATTACGCGCCGGCAACCCCTCCAGAACGAGCTCGTCAACAGCGGGCTCGAACAGGCTGGCAAGCAGCGCCCATCCGGCTGCTTTCCCCTCGCCTGCCAATGTCCGCTTTGCCGAGGGCGCCGGGACCACCTCCGAGAGAGCCTGCCAAGCACGCCGGACGTCCCACACGCGCATCCCATCGAGCGTCTGCCCAAGCAGCATGAAACGTCGCCGAATATGCGTCCGCTCCCGCTTGTCCTCGGTCCAGGAGCTCGGTCCGACCCCGCGAGGCGGCAGCCACGCCAGCGTCTGACCGGGCGTTTCACGTAACCGCGCCACCCATTCGGCCCCTGGCTTCGCCTCGTCCGAAGCGGCGGCCGGAACGTTCCCCTCGCCGTTCAAAGCAGGCCAGACGCTGGAGGCCCACGGCGCGAACGCTTCCCAGCCCGCATCATCGAGCACGGTCAGCGTGACTTCGTTGCCAGCGGCCGCGTCGGTACTCGCGGCCTCGGGCGCGTCGAGAATAAACAGGGGCAGCTGGAACGGCTCCTGGCTGAGGAACCGCACCACACGCAATCGCACGCCTTCGCGGCGGACCGAACCGAGCAGCTCGATGTCCAGGGACGGCATCTCCCCGTTCGGCCACCCCGCGAACGCTTTCGTTCGCAGGCCTTCCATCCACGTCGCTGCCGCAGTTTGCAGTGCGGCATGCGTCTCGGGCAAGGCCTCCGCCGAGACCGCCGGCACGAAGCTCTCGTGGATCGTCGTCACCCGCTCGTCCTCCGGCAAAGAAGCAAAGACCCTCAGTTCCTCGGGGGCAAACAGTTTTTCGGCGGGCTGCCGAATCAGGGCATCGTCCGCTTTCAAGAATCGGTTCAACCAGCGGAAAGCGGGGACCCGCAATTCCTGCGTATCCTTGTGCGGGCCTTCGGTGATGTTCAGCCCCAATTGGTCTTCGGCATCGTACAGACGATAGATCTTTTGCACCTTCTGATAGACATCGACCACGCCGTCGAGCGGAAAAATGCGGTCCTTGTCACTGTTGGAGATCAACAGCGGACGCGGGGCCACCATCGCCGCCAGCAAGGGGAAGTCCCAGCGGTAGGTATTCACCATAAACATGCAGTCGCAGTGCCCCTCGATACAACCGTCGACCACATGGTTCTGCATGCTGGTGATCCCGGCGACCGGCACCGCTGCCTTGATCCGTTCATCGAGCGCCGCCGCCCACCAAGAATAGGCTCCGCCCCCCGAACGTCCCGTGATCCCGATCCGTTGCCCATCGACCTCCGAGCGGGACTGCAGGTAATCGATCGCGCGAATGCTGTTCCAGGCTTCCACCCCCGCTGGCGTATACCCGCGGTTATTCCACCACCACCAGCCATACCGGTGCGTGCCGTGGTGATGCCCTTCGATCTCTCCCAGTTGGATCGTATCGATCATCAAACAAACGTAACCATGTTTGGCAAACCACGCCCCATGGTGTTGATAGCTCGCTTTGTTGCCATAGCTGATCCCGTCTGCTTTGACGCGACCATGCCCGCAGACATACAGCACCGCCGGCAACGGCTGGCGGACTTCCTGGGGGCGAAAGAGCGTGCCGGTCACGTAGAGCCCCGGCATCGACTGGAAATGAAGGCGTTCCACCGTGATGCCCTCGCGGTCAAGCTGCCCCGTCACCACGGATTCCAGGGGCGTTTTCGCGGGCAGCGGGTCCAACCCCAGCATCTCGCGGAGCTCGGCGTGTCGTCGTGCTCGCTGTTGTTGCCAGTCCTCCAGTGTCTCTACACCGGCGAACACATCCCCTGCCAGCTGAGCGGTTTGACGCTGGAAGTACTCGGCTAGTAAGGCATCCCCGTCGACCGCGATCGAAGAGTCAGGCGGTCCGGCCGATTTGGCTTCCTCCGCCTGGACCGTGCCGCAAAAGACGACCACAAAGGCGAGAACCACACAGCGGTAACCAAGGGAGAAATCGATCATCAGCAGGCTCGGCATCGGAGGAAAAACATCGAGAAGTCAACTAGTCGGCCAGGCGGCACAGCGATCGTGGTTTTCGGGGGGGGTGGAGCCGAGCGCGATGGATCTTACGGGGACGATTCGCAGGAATCGCCAGCGGCCTAATGGCTGGCGAATATTGCGCCCCGCGGCCGTTCGCCAGCGAGGCCTTCCGCGACTTGCTGGCCAATCCCTACCGTGGCGGGGCGAGCGCCGCAGCACGCGGCTCGAGCTTTGCCGTCGGAGTCGTCTCGGCCGACAGATCACCGAGGGCAAATTGAATCCCTTCGAACATGTGCTGCAGCACCGTCGGGTTGCGGAACGTTTCTTCACGATGGCCCAGGTTGGTGATGAAGACCCGCCCGTCTCCATAATCTCGTACCCAGGAAACCGGGACCTGCCGCGCTCCCGGCGGATAGCCGCCGCCATCCGGCTTTAGCTGTTTGCTGACCGCGTCCTTGCTCATGTCGAGCGACACGAGGATCCGCAGGACCTCGTGCCCCTGATACGTATCGGGACGATACTGGTAAATCTCGTCTTGATGCCAGAACCCTTGCCCCTGAAATGCCTCATTCAAACGGTGGCCTGGATCGTCCAGCTTGAACGCCCACGTGCCGCCGGCTCCCCAGGGATGCCCATTGAACTGCCCCCCGATCATCGCCGCCGCTGCGGGATGCGCGTAAAAATTGTCGCTGGCGGCGTGGTAGCCGACCAAGCCTTTTCCTTGCCGAACAAAATCGAGCAAGGCCTTCTCCTGTTCTGGCTTGGGAAAACGCAGATGCGTCGTGTTGTTCAACACCACCGCATCGTAACGGTCCAGATTGTCTGCGGTGAAGACGTCATAGGTATCGGCCAAGTCGACTTGGAAGGTTCCCGTTTTGCGTCCCATCATCTGAGTCGCCAGGTTGCCGTGCGGGATCGACGTATGGATGAATCCTTCGCAGCGATAAAAGACAAGCACGCGCCGCGGCTCCTTCGGCTCGACCGACGCCTCCGCGGGCACCGCTTCCAGGATTGCCATTTCTTCGCTCGCCGTGATCGGGCGAAATCGCTCGGCTTTCTTTTCCTCCCAACTTTTCCCCTGCGCCTCAGCGGCCACTCCCCAAGCCAGCCCGATCGTCAGCAGCAGGGCCACGCCCCGCAGAGGAAACTCACGCAGCCGGTCACGCATCACAGAAATCAGTCGCATCACAGATCCATCGGCAAGAGGGCAAGGGGGGGTCCAGAACAGGTTCGCGTTCAGCATGCGCGTCGACCACGCCGCGCGTACCGGTCGGCCGACACCACGCCGCCAACCGATCCGGTCCATTGTCCCGCAGGAAGACGTTACCCCCAAAGGAAGCCGCTTTCCCGCCGAGAGCAAGGACGCAATCGAACATCGCCTTCGATTATACTACGCCCCGCGTATCCTGCGCTGCCGGGTACTGCGTTTACCGCCCCCACCTCGGCGGGCGGCCTGCCCCGTCTTTTTTTGAGAACCTTGATGCGTGCGTTGCCCCCGTTGTTCGCCCTGCTGGTTTATCTGCTCTTGCCCACCGGCTTGCGGGCCGCCGAGCCACCCAACTTCGTGCTGATCTTCATCGACGACATGGGGTACGGCGACATCGGTCCGTTCGGGTCGACACAAAACCCAACGCCTCATCTCGACCGCCTGGCCGACGAGGGGATGAAGCTGACGAGTTTTTACGCGGCACCGGTTTGTTCGGCCTCCCGCGCACAGTTATTGACCGGCTGCTATGCCCCGCGGGTGTCGGTTCCCGGAGTCTTCTTCCCGGCCGGCCACAAAGGACTTCACCCCCAAGAGGAAACGATCGCTGATTATCTGAAGGGACTCGGTTACGCCACCAGCTGCGTCGGCAAATGGCACCTGGGCGACCAACCGGAGTTCTTGCCGACGCGGCAAGGATTCGATCACTACTTCGGGATTCCTTATTCCAACGACATGGGACGAAAGTCGGCTGTCGACGGACGCGTCGTTCATCCGCTGATGCGCGACGAAGAAGTGGCCCGCTTGATCGAGCAGGAAGACCAACGCCAGGTGACCCGCCAATACACCGAAGAGGCGACCCGATTCCTCGAAGCCAACCAAGACCGTCCGTTCTTTCTCTACATGCCGCACACCGCAGTGCATGTTCCGATCAAGCCCCACCCCGATTTTGTCGGCGCCTCGGACAATGGTCGCTACGGCGACTGGGTCGCCGAGGTGGACTGGAGCGTCGGACAGATCATGGCCACCTTGCAGCGTTTATCGCTGGCCAAGAACACCTGCGTCCTCTTTACCAGCGACAACGGTCCGTGGGTGTCCAAAGGCAAAGACGGCGGGGTGGCCACCCCGCTACGCGGCAGTAAAGGCGGCACGCTGGAAGGCGGCGTGCGGGAACCGACGATCGCCTGGTGGCCGGGAAAGATTCCCGCCAACACGGCGCGTGATGGCATCGCCGGGACTGCCGATATCCTCCCGACATTCGTTTCGCTCGCAGGAGGAACGCTCCGCAGCGACGTCCCGATCGATGGTTACGATCTCTCCCCGCTGCTCCTGGGCAACACCGATGATTCCCCGCGCTCGGTCTGGCACTACTACCGAGGCACTCAGCTGAAGGCGGTCCGCTCCGGTCCCTGGAAACTGGCTTTGGCGCCGCAGTCGCTAGGGATGGGGATCGGTAAACAACCGGACGATCTGCAGTCGTCAGGCCGTCTCTACCATCTCAGCGAAGATCTTGGCGAGACAACCGACGTCGCTTCCAAGCATCCGGAAGTGGTCGACCGCCTCCAAGCGATCGCGGCGACGATGGCTGCCGACATCGGGGATGGCCGACCCGGCCCGGGGGTTCGGCCCGCCGGACACGTCGACAATCCCGTCACGCTCTATCCCACGGTCGCACGCAATCGCCGCTCCTCCCCGCCCGCCGAACCGATCGTGTGGAGCAAAGTCCAGATGGGCGATGTCTATGCGACGCGCGCCGCCCCGCAGATCGCCCAGCATCCCTTTACGATTCGTCTCGCCATCAAAAGCAAAAATGAGCAGCCTGAGGAAGGCATGCTGGTCGCCCACGGTGGTTCAGCCGTCGGCTATGCGATCTACCTGCAGAAAGGAAAGATGGTCTTCGCCGTCCGCACCGGCGATGACCGCATCACCCGCGTCTCAGCGCCTTGGGAACCGACCACCAAGCCGCTGGAGGCCCGCCTTACCGCCGACGCGCTCGAGCTGTCGCTGCCGGGAAAGTCGACCGTTTCCGCCCCCGCCGCGGGCACGATTCCCAAACATCCCCAGGAAGATTTTTGCATCGGTGGCGATGACCGTCACCCGGTTGACCCCCAGGCCCCGGCCGCTCCTTTTGCGGGCGAACTCCTGTCGCTCGAAATCGCCACGCAATAAACACAAAACTGCCGCAAACACCTCGGCGCCGGACCGCTGAGTCCGGCCGCGGGACCGACGGGCGGCAAACCGGCGGCTTTCCACCAGCAGGCTCCAGCCGCACGCTGGGTCCCGAGGCTTCGAGGTGGAAATCGAATGTGCGATTCCGTACACTAGGAAGCCGGTTTTGCTGGGAAAAAAGTCCCCCTGGATGGCCCGGCACTTCCTCCGCTCGGGCCACCACGAATGGCTTCCATTCGCACACGTTCCCAGGCGGCTTTCCCTGCCCCACCTCCTCTCCCAACGCACCTCTGATGCATTCCTCACGCCGACAACGACGGGCCCGATCGCAAGCGACGCGTTCGCACAAGACTTGTGCTGAATTCTCGGCGCGCAACGGATTCAGCCGTCGCAAGTTGATCCAAGCCGGGGCGCTCAGTACCCTCGGGCTGGGGCTGCCCGACTGGTACGGATCCAGCCGGGCCGCGGAAACGTCGGGACCAGCAGGGACTCCGCGAAAGCGGGCGAAGGCGTGCATTTTTCTCTTCATGTGGGGAGGGCCGAGCCAGCTGGATACGTTCGATTTGAAGCCCCAGGCGCCGGCCGAAGTCCGCGGCCCCTTTCAGCCGATTTCGACCGCCGTCCCAGGGGTGCAAATCTGTGAACACTTCACCCGGTTGTCGCAACAGATGGACAAAGTGGCGATCGTGCGGTCCTTGTCCCACGATGATCCGGCCCACTTGTCGAGCGGGCATGCGACGGTGACCGGCCAGCGGGCGCCGGTCATCAAGAGCGATGCGACGCCGCCGAGCGATAAAGATTCGCCCCACATCGGAGCGCTCGTTTCCAAGGTCCGACCGTCCGAGCGCGGGGTGCCCTCGTTCGTGACCCTGCCGTGGAAGGCCTACCACCCGGCCGCACCAGGCGGAGAGGCACCTGGCCAGCATGGGGGATGGCTGGGCAAACGCCATGACGGCCTGTTGCTGACGGGCGATCCCAATGCTCCCGACTGGGAGCCTTCTGCGCTGGCCTTACCTGCCGAGATGCCCCTGCAACGCTTGGAATCGCGTTACCAACTTTTGCAAGAGCTCGATCGTCAGCGGGCTCGCCTGCAGGAAGGGATCAAACCGGCGATGGCCTCGCAAGACCTCCAGGCGCAGCAGTCTCGTGCTTTCAATTTGTTGACCTCGCCGCACGTCCGCGAGGCGTTCGATTTGTCCAGCGAACCGGCGGCGATGCGGGAACGCTACGGCCGCAACACGCACGGGCAGGCGGTCTTGATGGCGCGCCGACTGGTCGAACATGGGGTCCCCTTGGTCTCGGTGAATTGGCACAACGACGGCAAGAATTTTTGGGACACCCACGGGAATAACTTCAATCGACTCAAGGATGATTTGATCCCCCCGGCGGACCTCGCCTTGTCGACGTTACTCGAAGACCTTGAGCAACGGGGCATGCTCGAGGAAACGCTGGTGGTCTGGGTCGGCGAATTCGGACGTCGGCCCCAGATTACAGCCGCCAACGCGGGTCGCGAACACTGGCCCTATTGCTACTCGGGATTGATGGCCGGGGGAGGCGTACGCGGAGGAACGGTCTACGGCGAAAGCGATGCCCAAGCCGCCTATCCGATCGTCGACGCCGTCAGCCCGCTCGATTTTGGGACGACCATCGTCGACGCCCTGGGGATCCCCGTCGAGACGGTTTTGCGGGACCGAGAAGGTCGCCCGCATCGCGTGACCGCGGGCAAGGTGATCGACCCGCTGTTTGGGTAGCAAGACCGACATCGCCTGGGCTGAGGAACAAGCTTTCCCTCGCAGGATCCGTTTTGCCCGCTGTGGTCCCCCAGACCGCGCCCAGGCTTTGGAGCGGCACGGCGCGAGCCGTCCGGTTTCACTGGAGCGGTTTCGGCGCTAGCTGCCGGCAATAGCAAGGTACAAGCCTTCGCCGATGAGCTTCGTCAGCTTGCCGAAATCGGGGCGAACGTCAGGACCAAGGTCATCTACGACGCGCCGCTTCCCGGCGATGTCGAACAGGGCCGCTGAGACGAGAAAGGTTTCGTGAACACGGAGTTGCTGCGCGACTGGACGCCCTTTGCCGATGCCGAAGTTTATTTTTGCGGCCCCCGACCGTTCATGGAAAGCGTCCATGCGTCTCTGCAAGAACTGGGCGTCGACGAGCACCGCGTACGGTATGAATTCTTCGGTCCGAAACAAGAATTCGCCGCGGCAGCCAACGCATGACTTCCCCGCAGAGGGGCGGTGTCCCGCTCCTCCACCGGCGGGCCAACCGCCCCCCGCACCGCTCATGGGAATTGTCACGCAGCCAGCATCGAGCTACACTCCGTACATGCACCGCCAGGTGCACTTCTCGCGACCGGCTGCCCGCGTGCACGTTTGAATCGTTTTGCCCCGCAAGGCTCGATTTGATGATTTCCAAAACCGCCGAATACGCTCTCCGCGCCGCCGCTTGCATGGGCAGCCATCCCGATCGCCCGGTTTCGGCCGACGCACTGGCCAAGCAGACGAAGGTGCCCCGGCGCTACCTGACGCGGGTGCTGCAAGATTTATGCGCCGCCGGCCTGGTGCGCTCGCGGCCCGGACCGGGCGGCGGCTACGAACTGCTCCACCCAGCCGACAAGCTGACCATCCTGGACATCATCAATACGGTGGAGCCAATCGAGCGGATCAAGAAATGCCCGCTGGGATTGAAGGACCACACGACGTTGTGTCCGCTGCACGCCGAACTCGATCGGGCCTATGCGGCCACTGAGAAGGCCTTCGCTGGCGTGACCATCCAGCAACTGCTGAATTCGAACAGTCCGATCACGCCGCTCTGCGAGAATGCCCCCTAAACTCGGGCAGAAAAGTGATCCGCCGTCACCCTGCGCTGAGGAAAATGCTTCCGTAGCCGGATCCGTTTTGCCCGCCGTGGTTCATCAGCCCCCTGCTGTCGAGGGGGGTCGCATTAAAAAAGACCGCTGATCTCGATCAGCGATCTATCGGGGCTTGCCAGCGGCAAACCGTGGCGACAGGTTGGACCGCGTGAGCAATCCGACGCGTGATCAGGCCTTCGCCGTGCCTTGAGCCCGCAATTCTTCCAGCTCCTGCGTCAACCGGTGACGCAGGGGGCTTTCACAGCGCAGCTCTTCGAGCAGATCCTCCGCTTTCTCAAAAACGGCCTCGTCCCGCTTGGGGCTGCTCATCAACTTGCGAAACGTTTTCTCTACGGTTGCTTCGGTCAGCAAGATTATCTCCTTGTTCGGATCCCACGGTCGCCCAATGAACCAATCAATAAATTTTAGGCTGCGGCCCACGCGCGCCAACCCTTCGGCATTCGCGAGCCTTCGATTGTCAGCTCAAAAAGCGGTCTTAAGCTAACCAACTTGGCGTTGCAACCCGAGTGCATCGACATGTTGGATCACCGCCTCGGCGGTCTCCCGAATCTGCGTCTCGGAGTGCACCGAAGTCATGAAAAAACGCAACCGAGCCGCAGCTTCCTCGACCGCCGGGTAGAGGATCGGCTGCACGTTGATCCCTTCCAGGAACAACCGTCGAGAGAGCCGCAGCGCGACCAGCGAATTGCCGGTGATCACCGGAATCACCGGGGTCTGGGCGCTGAGCCCCGTGTTCAACCCCGCATCCTTGAGCATCTGCAAGAAGAGCTCGCCGTTCCGCTGCAACCGGGCCACCCGCTGAGGCTCGCGCTTCAGCAAGGCGATCGAGGCGAGCGCTGCTGCCGCGTTAGAGGGGGGCATCCCCACACTAAAGACAAAGCCGGGGGCCGTGTAGCGAAGCAACTCGATCAGTTCCTGACAACCGGCGATGTACCCTCCGCAGGAGCCGAACGACTTGCTCAGCGTGCCCATCCAAATATCGACATCCCGCGGATCGATCCCAAAATGCTCGCCCAGACCGCGGCCGCTCGCCCCCATCGTGCCGATGCTGTGGGCTTCATCGATCATCAACAACGCCTTGTGACGCTTTTTGATCTCGATCAGCTCGGGGAGCTGTGGGAAGTCGCCATCCATGCTGTAGACCCCCTCGGCGATCACCAACACCCGCCGGTACTGCCCCCGAACTTCCTTCAGTAATTGGTCCAGCTCATGATGGTCGTTGTGGGCGTACGGTCGCCGCCGCGCGCCGGAAAGGATCGCCCCTTGAACGATACTGTTGTGCGACAACGCATCGTGCACGATCAAGTCGCCGGGTCCGACCAG
>CAYNVI010000106.1:0-7112 GCA_964400585.1 uncultured Pirellulaceae bacterium
CGGTCGTTGCCGAAGCCTTCCCGGCGGCGACCGCCGCCGCGACGGGCAACGTCTCGGCAGCGGTCTCCCGCAGCCCCGCGCGAGATTGCCCCGTGCTCCGCCCCGGGGGGCTTTCTTCCCCGCGGGCCGCGGAAGTCGTGTTCGGAACGATCTGTTAACGGCCGATCGAGGGCGGATTGTCGAGCAGGAAATCGCGCGGTCCGCGGGTCGTGTAGTACGGATAGCCGACCGTTCCGCCCTGGGGGCCAGCGGTCGCGGGGCGCTGGCCAGCCGTGGCGGGACGCTGCGGACGGGCACCCCAGCCGGTGTTGACCGCCGTGGGGTAATTCGTCCCGCCCTGCTGCCAGCCCAGCGGGCCCGGCTGACAACCATGCGCAACCGGCTGTCCCCGGCGGCCGCCGCCGAGCTTGTTCAGCAGGCCCGGCTTCTGACCGCCGCCGTGCCCCTGATTGCACGAGGGGCATGAGCCCGAACGCACGTTCCGGTGGAGACAGCCCGTGGTCGTAAACAAAAGCCCCGCCATCGAGGCAATCAAAAGGAGTCGTTGCATCGCGGAACCCTTCCCTGGAAAACCCGCCGTTGATTCGTGTAAGCACGCCGGCGCAAGGACCGGCGTCTTCCTGCTGCTGGAAATCGACCGGTAACCGCGGAGAAATCGAGCGAATCGTTAGAACCGCCGCGAAGCTTCCGGACACTTAGGGTCACAGTTTGCCCTGCTTGCCCGGTTTGTGCGTCGCCCCTCCCTGTTCGTGCCTGCCAGCCCGCTGCGGGCCGCCACGAGGGGCCGGTCCCTCCGGACGCGGAAAAAAAGACAAAACGGCGAAAAAAGCCTGGCCTCGTCCGGCGGGAATCGCTAGGATCAGACAAAACGGTAAAAGTGGCGGCTCGCCTGGGCGCTTCGCCGCCTCGGATATCCCGCCCCTCACTGGCGGATGGTGGAGCAGCACGATGACGCATTTCCCCGACCCGCTCGATTCGCGGCAGTTGGCTCCCCTGCTGGAGGAGCTGGCCGCGATGGTCCGCGCCGATCGCCCGCTGGTCGCGGGGCTGCGGACGTTGGAAGACGAACGGCTCGGCCAGCTGGGGCGGATGGCGGGAACGCTCCGCCAGCAGCTCGAGGCCGGGGGCGATCTGGAGACGACGCTTGCCGAGCTCGACCGTCGCGACGGCCCGCAGGCGGCGACCGCCTTCCGCTTGGCGATCCGCAGCCAATCGGCCGAGCCGTTGCAGCGGTTGGCCGCTTCCTTGCGGCAACGCCGCCAGTGGCGGTGGGCCGGCCGGACGGCGATGATCTACCCTCTGCTGGTGACCGGGGTCGGTTACGGATTGTGGGTCGCGGTCTTTGCCAAGCTGGTCTCCTGGGGTTCGCTCGATGGCTACGAACGCGAGCTCTTTCCTGCCCCGGTCCTGGCGGTGGGGAGCTGGTTGCAGGCATTTTGGTGGCTGCCACCGTTGATCGTTGGCGGCGCGGTGGGGCTCTACGCCGGGTTTTTGCGACGGCGTCCCGACAGCCGCTACGCTTCCTGGCTGCCGGGACGGATGGGCCGGTTGGCCCTCTTCTGCGAGGCATTGGCGTTGCAGTTGGAGGCCGCGGTGCCGGTGGGCGAGGCGGCGCAAGCGGCTGGCCGCTTGGCAGGGGATGCGGGCTTGATCCGCGAGGCGGAGGCTTTCGCCGCGGAGGCGACGTCCGGAGGTACCGCCGCGGGCGAGGCGTCTGCGGCGGGGGCCGAGTCGGCAGCGTTGCCCCCGATGGTCGCTTGGCTGCTGACGCAGTTGGCGGGAACGACGGGGATGCCCGCCTCCAGCGTTGCCCAGCAGCTGCGCGCCCTGGCGGCCTGGTATGCGGCCCGCCAACGGAGTCAGCAGCACTTTGTGATCCGTTTCCTGCCTGCTGTGATCGTGGCCCTCTTCGGCGGCAGCTTGGCGCTGCTTTACATGCTGGCGGTCTTACGCCCCCTCTACGCGCGGATTGGAGATTTCGGATGACCGGGGCTTCCGAAGGTCAGGAGGCGACGGCCGATCCGTCGCGGCGTCTGTTGGCGGATCGCGATCCGGCGTTGTTGCATCTCTGGGACCTGGTCCAACAGGGGGCCCCGCTCCCCGGGGCGATGGAAGCCGCGGCGGAGGAGCTTGGTCAGGGCCGGGGCGCGGTCGCGTTGCATTCGCTGGCCGATCGGCTTCGTCGAGGCGGCGCGGCGGGCCAGTCGGGGGCGCCCGCGGCGGAGCGTCCCTGGGGGGCGGAAGAACGATTTTTGGCGAGTCTCTTGGGAGGGCCGGAAGGAACGGTCGGGGCGATGGGAAGCTACCTCGCCCTGCGGGAAGCGATCCGCGATCTGCGGAGCCAGCTCAGGCGGAGCGTCGGGCTCGCCCTCGCCTTGCTCCTGACCGCGATCGCCGTGGGATTGTTTGTCATGTGGATCCCGCGCGACGACTTCCAACAGGTGCTCGACGAATTCGCGCTGGAGACACCGCTCTCGATCTGGGTCGTGGAGACGGTGTGCTGGACGCTGTTGCTTGGCAGTCTGCTGGGATGCCTATTGATTGCGGCGGCCTGCCTCGGGCGGCGGGCATCCGGATCGGTCGGTCGCCTGGCCGAAGCGGTGCTGCATCGCGTGCCCTTGCTGGGGAGCACGCTGTTCTGGATCGATTTGGCGGAGATGAGCGATGCGATGGCGCGGTTGTTGGCCCGCCAACGTCCCTATCCCGAAGCCTTCGCGACGGTCGCGGGCCTGACGCCGTCGGCGACGCTGCGGCACTGGTTACGGGCGGCCGGGGAGGCGATCGCTCGCGGCGCGTCGGTGGATGACCTGCTGGCTCGGCTCCCTTGGCGGGCCAGCCTGCTGACCGCTTGGGTCCGTTCCTCCGGTCCGGCACCGGAGCAACCCGAGGTCGCTTGGCGGATCGCTGCCGAGGCCGCTTGGCGTCGCGCCCGCCGCCGCACCACCCGGACGGTTTGGATGCTGCCGCCCCTGGTGGCGATCTTCGCCGGAGTGTTGGCTTGGGGCGCGTTGACGACGACGCTGGTTCGTTTGGGATCGGTGGTCAAGCTGTTGAGTTGGCTTGGTTGACGAGGAAGAGGCGAGGCTAATGGCTGGCGAGAGCGTGACACGAAAGGCGGGAGAGACCGTTTTATGATCATGTTGTTAGGAAGCGCTTGGCTGCTTGCCCTGGCGCTCGTGCTGGTGGCGGGGACGGCCGCGGTGATCCGTTACCTGTGGGCGTTCCAGCCTGCCTGGACGCCGGCCGTGAGGTTGCAAAAAGGGGTGGCGACGGTCTACTGGCTGGCGCTCTCCGGCGTCTGCTTGCTGCTCCCGCTGGGACTGGTCGCTCCCAACGTGGGGATCCTCTTCGGCGGGATGTTGCTGGCGTTGGTCCTGCATGTCGGGATCGCGCGGCGCAGCGAGTTCGCCCGGACTTTGAATGAAGCGATCCCGATCGTGGCCACGCGCGGCGGTTCCCTGCCCGAGGTGCTGCGCGCGATCGCTTGGGGGCAACCGTTTCTGGCGGCCGGTCGCGTGCGTCGGTTTTGCATCGCTTTGGAGCGCGGCATCGCCCCGCTGGCAGCGGCGCGGCAGTGCGGTTTGCCGTTGGAGATCGACGCCCTGTTGGCCCTCCAGGGACCGTCGCCGGGAGCAGCCGAACCGGCGCCTGCGACCCCCGCCGCCGCGATGTCCGGGGCGGCGATGTCCGGGGCGGCGATGTCCGGGGCGGCGATGTCCGAAGCGACGATGTCCGGGGCGGCGCCGGAGCCGGAGGAGTTGTGGGACCGCGCCGACGGGGGCCGGCTTTCGCCCGATCAGTGGCCGGCCGAGATGCAGTTTGCCTACCTGTTGACGTTGTGGATCAGCGCCCTGGCGATCGGCTTTTTCTTGCTGCAATTCATCCTGCCGGTCTTTCGGCAGATCTTCGAGGAATTCGATTTCGAGGTATCGAGGTCGAGTCCGGCCGGCGCGGCGGGGAGCCGCTGGTTGCTGCAAGCGGTCCTCGGCAGCGGCCTGCTTTTGAGCGGGATGGCGATCGGTTTCGTCGTTTTCTGGCGGACCGATTGGCGCGCGGCGTCCCGCGCCGCGCCGTTGATCGGGCCGCTGGTTCGCGCCCGACGTCGCGCGCGGTGCCTGCAGGCGTTGGCCACCGCGATGTCCGCGCGGCGGGAACCGGCTGCGGTGTTGCGGGAAGCGGCCCAAGTCGAACGCCGCCGCGGCCAGCGACGACGCTGGGCGAAGGCAGCCGGCCTGCTCGAAGCGGGCGGCGCGCTGGGACCGTCGCTGGGGACCGCCGGGTTGATCGATCGGAAGGCGGAGCCGTGGATTGCGTCGGCGGCCGCCACGGGACGGTTGCCGTGCGCGCTGCGGGCGTTGGCGGCCGAAACCCTCCGCCGCGGGCAGCTTCGTTTCGAGTTGTCGATGGCGATTCTCTTCCCCCTCGGGGTGATCGCGATCGGGGCGTTTGTCCTCTGGATGGCCTCCTGGGTCATCGGATCCTTAGCGGAGATGATTCATGAGTTGGCGTAAACGACGAGCCACCTTTGCGTTGGAAGCGGCGGTTGCGCTGGCTTTGCTGCTGGCCGCGGCCGTGACCGTGACCCATTTCGCCACGATCAACGCCCAGAACCGGACCGAAACCTGGCGCGGCTTTGCCCGGCAGATGCGATGGGAAAATCTGGCGGCCCAGTTGCAAGCGGTCGACGACAGCGGCTGGCAGCCGACGGTGGATCGTTGCCAAGACGACCCGCGATATGGGCGGCCTCGGATCGAGACGCGGGCGATCGAACTGGGGGGGGTCGCCGGCCAGCAGGTCGTCGTCACGCTCGGATCGAGCGACGGCGAGCGGCGACCGAAACGATTCGTGTTATGGCGATTCCCGCGGCCAGCCGACGAGGAAGCGGCCTCTGCCGAACACGAGCCCGCCGAAGAAGACGAGCCGGCCGAAGAAGACGAGCCGGCCGAAGAAGCCGAGACAGCGGACGAAGAGACCGACCCGGAATTTGCCAACCCTGACGCGGGAGTTTCCTGATGCACGCCTCCTTGTTTCGCCACGGGCGGTCGCTCCCGGACGCTGTTCTCAGCCGACCATCCCGCCCGCTTCTCGGACCGGCGAGGGGACGCAGGACCGTTGTGGCGCCTCCCTCGCTTACCCACAGACGACTTGCCCGCAGGCGCCGCCGGGGATTCACGCTGGTGGAGATCTTGGCGGTAGGAGTGATCCTCTCCGGGATCGCTTTTGCCTCGTTGCGATTGCTCGATGCCGTCGACCATCTACAGCAAGGCATGCAGCAGGACGCGCAGAGCGTCCGCGATCTGCAACGGTTCGCGGATCGTTTCCGTGATGATCTCGCGGCCGCCGAATCGTTCCGTCGCGAGGCCGACAAGCAGGCGATCGAATTGACGATGCCGGCCGATCGTCCGCGGGTGCAGTACCGCATCGTCGACCAGACGGTGCGGAGGCGCGAGGTCGGGACCGCCACCGCCGATCGCACGCTGGCGTTCGATGGTTACCGTCTACCGCCAGGGGGTCAGGCCTCCTGGCAAATCGCGCGGCAGCCGGCGGTCGTGCGTCTGGACGTCGTGCCGAGCGACGCGCGCTTCCCGGCCTTTCAAATCGAAGGGGTAACCCCCTCGGAGGTGACGCCATGAAGGGTCGCGGACCATGCCCCGGGGGCCTGTTCGGCAAGCCCGCAGGCGGGCGGCGAGCAAACAGGCGGAGGTCGCTTCGTCACGGCTGCCGACGATCGCGGGGCGGCTTCGTCACCACCATCCTGGTGATGGTGGTGCTGGTCACCGCCACGGTCAGCCTGACGTGGGCGAGCCGCCAGGTGATCTCGGCGCGGCACGAACAGTTCCGACGTTCCCGCGAGGATTCGCTGCAGCGGATGTTGGCGGCGGGTTCTGAGTGGCTGGCCGCGGGGGGCGCGGCATCCCTGCCGACCGAGCCTGGCGCAACGCTTCGTTTGCCACTACCGGACGAGGACGCTGCCTCCTCGATCGATAAGGTCGTGCTGTGGCAGCGGGAGCCGGCTGGCACCTTCCGCGTGACCGCGCGGTGGATCCGCGCGGCGTCCCGGCCGGAGCGTGCCGCTTCCGCGGAGCGTACCGCTTCCACGGAGCCAGGGGTGCTGGCCGAAAAAGTGCGCCGCGGCATCCGCCTGCCGTCGGCTCCTCGGCCACGCCCCGCAGGGACGCTGAAAACCAATGTCTTATCCGCTGCTGAGGGAGAACCCGAGTGATGAACGACGCTTCCATTGCCTACCCATGGGGCCGCGGGCGACGCCCCGGCCGTACTCCTGCCGCCGGAGGCTTCACGCTGGTCGAATTGTTGGTCGTGATCGCGATCATCGGGGTCTTGATCGGGATGACGATTCCGGCGATCCAGGGGCTCCGAGAGATGTCGCGACGGGCGGCGTGCTCGCAGCATCTGACCAAGCTCAGCCTCGCCCTGTCGGCCTATCACAGCCAATACGGCCACTACCCGGCCGGCACGATCGCCGCCGCCGGACCGGTCCGCAGCGAGCCGATCGGATTCCATCACAACTGGATCTCGGGGCTGATGCCGATGGTCGATGCCCCCAACGTCGCGGCGGCGATCGATCGTTCGGCGGGCGTCTACGACCCGGCGAATCAAGCGGTTCGAGAACTGGAGATCCCCTTCCTGCAGTGCCCCTCGGCGGTCCTTGCACTGCCGTACCAGGCGACCTATGCGGGCAACCAGCATCCCGACGAAGCTCCCATCGACGAAGGCAACCAGGGTGTCTTTTTCTTGAACGAAACCATCTCAAACGACGAGATCCGCGACGGCCTCGCCTACACGTTGTTCGTCAGCGAGCAAGTGCAGAGCTTCGGCCAGCCGCTCTCCTGGATGAGCGGCACCCGGGCGACCCTGCGCAACGCGGGGCACGCCATCAACGCCCACCTCCGCACGCCGGACGCTGGATGGGGGCCGCCGTTCCAGGATCCGCTCTTCGTCGGAGGCTTTTCCAGCCAACACCCGCAAGGGGCCTACATCCTGGACGGCGGTGGAGGCGTGCGGTTCCTGGGGGAGACGGTCGATCCGAAGATCTTGCAACAGATGGCCCATCGCGCCGACGGGCAGTTGCCGCTGGAATGGCAAGCGGAGGA
>CAYNVI010000106.1:7212-11130 GCA_964400585.1 uncultured Pirellulaceae bacterium
GCGGAGGATGCATCATGAGCCAGACGCCAGCCAGGGCGACGCGCGTTTTCGGGACGTGTTGCCACGAGAGGCGTGGCAGCGCCCCGCGCGGGACGCGGCGACGGGGTCTGAGTTTGATCGAGACGCTGATGGTGGTGTCGTTGATCGGGATGCTGGTCGCGCTGCTGTTGCCGGCCGTCCAGGCGGCGCGGGAACAGGCACGCGCGAATTCCTGCCGGCAGCGGTTGTCGCAGTTGTGGCTGGCGACGCAGATGTATCACACAAAGTTCCGCTGCTTTCCTGCCGGCACGCTCAGTGAATCAACCCCGATCCGGCAATTTCCCGCCGGCTACCACCATGGTTGGTTGGTGCAAATTCGTCCGTTGTTGGCTGGGGGCCGCGGCTTCAGCGAGCGCCTCGATCCGGCCGAGAGCATCTATGCGCCGGTCAATTGGCCCTTGCGCGAAGCCTTTGCCATGGACCTGTTCGCCTGCCCGTCGAGCCCTTACGGCTTTGATTACGCGAGCTACGCCGCGATTCACGATGGCCGGGCGGTGCCCATCGAGGCGACCAGTCGCGGCGCGTTTGTCGCGAATCGTTTCCTGCAGGCGGACGATTTTCCCGACGGCCTTTCCACCACCCTCTTCCTTGGCGAGCAACGGACTGCCCGCGACCAGGTCGATGGGCTGGGATGGATGAGTGGAACGCAGTCGACGCTGCGAACCACGGGGGTGCCGCTGCGTTTGCGGCGCCCGCCCGACGCCTCTCCGGTGGGAACGCAGCTCGGCTTTCCTTATGCCGCCTTCGCCGCCGATGGCGCGCCAAACTATGAAGCCTTTGTCCGCCGTGTAGCCGGGGATCCGCAGCTCGACCTCGACCAGCTGGCTCCCGCAGATTGGCAACGTCTCTCGGAGCGGGCCCAGACGATGGATCCCCCGCCCAGCGTCTTGTCGCAGCAAGAGGGAAGCGAAAACGCTGGCGGAGAGACGCCAAGTGGTGGCGGATACGGAGGGGGAGGATACGGCGCGGGAGGATACGGCGGTGGCGGATACGGGGCGGTGCGGTCGCCCACCTATCCGCTACTGCCGCTGGGCCCCCAGAGCCTCGCCCCGCAAGGTTTGGGCAGCTACCACCCCGACACGGTGCACGGGGTGACCGGCGATGGAAAGGTGGTCGCGTTGGCTTCGACGATCGATGCAGCCTTGTTGCGGGGGCTGGGAATCCGTGATGATGCGGCTCCTCTGATGCTGCCGGCGACGATGCAGTACTAGGCGTTGTCAGAAATGCTCGGTCGCCCCGCTTCGCTTGCCCCCTCCCGCTCGATGCCTCCGCTTCCCGATCCGCCGGTTTTATTTCGATACGCACCGGTCATCCTCGCCGCTGCCTGGGGGATCGCGGAACTGGGCCTGTTTTCCCTCGTCTGGGGTGTCGCGTCGCCCGCGGACGACGCCGTGGAGACGCTGGCGCCGCTGGCAGCGATGGGCGCTTTGCCGGCCAGCGGCCTGATCGCAGCCCTGCTCGCCTTTTGTTCGGCCGAGCCGTGGCGACAGAAAGGGCCGTGGCTGGTCGTTGCGGCCGTTTTGTTTGGCTTGGCGATTCCGCTCTGCTGGCATCGATCCGAGCTGCTCGTGTTGATGTTGGGAGGCGTGCTGGGCAATGCGGTCTGGTTCGCCGGCTTCCGGGTTTGGGGGCGGTCACGATTGGTGCTGCGAGGACAGCCGTCGTGGGGACGCTTGCCGCGTCTGTCGACGCGACAGATCATGCTGGCGACGTTGGCCGCTTCGCTGGCCACCGGCCTCCTCCGCTGGCTCGCCAAACAGGCTCCCGATGCCGGGGACGCCGCCGCGATGGGGATGCTTGCCATCGCCGCAGGGGGGGCGGCGGGCGCTGCGACGCTGCCGCTGGCGTTGGCGATTTTCCAGTCCCACTGGGCATGGTGGCCGGTTCATTTGGTCACGAACGTCGGGGCCACGGTCCTGTTGATCGGCGGGGCGGTCGTATGGGCTCCGCAGCTCCGCAGTGACCAGGTCTGGACCGGCGTGTTCGCCGGAGAGCTGGTGTTGGCCCACTTCGCGCTCTTTTGTGCGGTGCTGCGGACCCATGGTTTCCGCTTCCGGAGAGGCTTTTAATCGAGTCCGTGGAGTGCGATGTAACGCATCTTTGCCTCCGACCCATGGCTTCCCCTTCCGGAGAGGCCTTTAATCGGCCGCCCGCTTTAGCTCACGCTGGACCAGGAAAAACTGGATCGCGTCATAGGTCGCATGGGCGGCGATCGGGACCAGCAGGTTGCCGGTCGCGACCATCAGCCAGCCCAGGTAGAGCCCGATCAAGGAGGCGAGGATCACGTAGGTCGGCGTGATCGGATGGACGAGGCCGAACAGCAGGGAGGCGAGCAGCACGCCGCTCCAGATTTGCAGAGGGGTTGCCGTTTCGAGAGGGCCGATCAACCAACCTTGCAACCAGCCCCGAAAGAGCAATTCTTCGCCGACGCCGGCACACAAGGCGATGGTGACCAGGGCGGGGACGCTCAGCTCCCGCATCGGCTCCATCAGCCGGTTTTTGGTCAGGTCGCCCAGCCGTTTGACGCCGGGCAAGGGGAGGTATTCGAGCGCTTGGATCACCAGCAGGGGAGGCAGGGCAGCGAGCGCTCCCAGCCCCACCCCGTAGCCGATCGCTCGGGGATTGTCGAAGTCGGGGATCAAGGCCCGCGGGTCGGTTCCGAAGACCCAGCCCAGCAGCAGGCCGCAGGCCCCCAGGCCGAGTTCGAACACGACGGCGAGGGTGAAGAAGCCTTCGGTCGCCGAGGGGGGCAGAGAATCGTCGGAGTCATCCATTCCAAGACCTATTGGGACCACAGCCCGCTGAAAGGAGCCGCCGGTGGTGGGCAGGAGACAAGCGACGCGCGCGAGGTGCTGTCAGAAACGTGGTAAGCCCTCACTCTAAGCCCTGTCCCGCCAGCGGGCGAGGGAACCAAAGGTGCCGCTCCGCGGCCGTCCGGGCACTCTCCTGTTCGTGTGGAGGCTCTGTCCGAAAACCGATCAAGCCTAGCCCTCGAAGACCGCCTCCTTGATCGCAGCGACGATCGCGGTCGGGCTGGCCGCCATGGCGGTCGCTTGCGGAACATCGACTCCCAACGTTTCCCCCAGCTTTCGGGCAAGGTCCTGATCTCGCACGCCGTGGTATTGGTTGACGACGCGCTGCTGGTAATAGATTGTCTGGCGATCGTGTGCGAAGCCCGACTCGAAGGCGTCCGCCAGTTCCTCGATCCAGGCGTCGGGGACGCGGCGAAGCCGGCAGTGTTCCACCGACCAGATTTCGTCGCCGAGGCATTCCGAGAGGAGTGCCAGGGCCCGGTCGCGGGCGATCATGCGGCCAACCGGTCCAGCTTGGCGGCCACGATGAAATCGTTTTCGCTAAGTCCGCCGATCGCGTGCGTCGTCAGCGTCACCCGCACCCGGTTGTATCCGGTCAGATGCAGGTCGGGGTGGTGTTGTTCTTGCTCGGCAACCTCTCCGATCTTTTGCAAGAACTCCAACGCTTCGACGAAGTTCTTGCATTTCCATTTGCGGGAGATCGTTTGGGCGTCCGCGTCCAGTTCCCAGGCGGGGATCGCCTGCAGGAGTTCCCCCGCCGCGTCGCCCGCAAGCGGTTCGACGCCCCCTTCGCACGGCTTGCACTGGCGCGAGGTCAGATCTTCGGCGTTGGGCGCTGGCATGATCAAGGCTCCATCAAAAGGGATTGGGAAGGAACTTGATCGTAACAGATCGCCGCGGGATTCCCGAGTCCCTACTCGTCGCGGGCGACTTCAAAAGTTTCGCCGAGCAGTTCGACAACATCGCCGAGGGCTAATTGCTTGCGGCGGCGGGTTTCCACTTCTCCATTGACCTGGACCTCACCCGACTGGATCAGGACCTTGGCTTGCCCTCCCGTCCCGACCAC
>CAYNVI010000107.1:0-11088 GCA_964400585.1 uncultured Pirellulaceae bacterium
CCACCGTCTGGTCATCCAGCAGCCGATAGACGTACGGTTCGCCCGATTCGGCGAAGCGGATCGCCCGCGCCGGGAGCGTTCCGGTAGCGACCTTTGCCCCCAGCTGGATGGTCGCCTCTCCGAACATGCCGGGGAGGAGTTTCCCTTCCGGGTTCGGCATGTCGGCTTCGACCATCATCGTGCGGGTCTCGGGATCGAGACTACCGGCGATCCGAGTGATCGTCCCGCTCAGGGGGGCCTCCTCAGCAAACGAAGGGAAGGTCAAGGAAAGGCCATCGCCGGGGCGGATCAGCGGTGCGTCCGCTTCGGGGACGGGCACGCGAATCCGGACTTTTTCGACCTGGCTGAGCACGAACAGCGGTTGCGATGAGGCGGTCCCCTGGGCTCCCTGGACCAGGTCACCCGGTTCGACTTCGCGCTGCGTGATCTTGCCGGCGAAGGGGGCTTGGACCGTGGCGTATTCGATCAGCACCTGGAGTTCTGCCAATTCGCGACGCGCGATCTCGGTCTCCGCCTCGGCCGCAGTCCGCGCCGCTTGGGCCGCTTCTCGTCCCGCTTCCGCGACGGACACGTCGGCTGCCGCCGAGTCGATCGAGGAGCGAACGGCCTGACGCTGGGCTTGTTCCGAATCGAGCTTCTTCCTCGCTTCATCGAGCATCCGTGGTTGCAGCGATTGACGATCGACAAGGTCTTGGGTGCGATCGAATTCCGCTTGGGCCGCGGCCACCGAGGCCTCGACTTGATCGAGCTGGGCTTTGGCTTCTGCGCGCATCGCCTGGGAGGCACGGACCTGGGCGTCGGCCAACCGGACACCGGCTGCGGCGCGCTCCTCTTCAGCCTGCATCTGCGCGATCCTTGCCTCGATGACCGCGTGGCGTTTTTCCATTTCGGGAACGGCGATCACCGCCAGCGTGTCGCCTTGGGACACCCGGTCTCCGATGTCGACTTTCAGGTCGTCTACAAAACCGGTCGCCCGGGCATGGATCGGGGTCTGATAGTAGGCGTGAACGGAGGCGGGTTGGCGGGTCGTGCGTTCCCATTCGGTTTCCGCCACCGCGACCGTTTTTACCTTCGCCACAGGAGGCGCTTTCTCTTTCTTGGCGACGGGCTGCGAGGGGGAACAGCCGCTCAGCAGAACCATGGCGGCTAAAGAGAGGGGAGGCAGAGCCCGAATCGAAAAGCGGGGAGTGAACATGAAGCGATGATTCCTGTCGTGACGAAAAGTCCGGCGATCCCAGCAGGCGAAGGGCAGCCGTCATGACTGGCACAAACCAGACAGGTCCTGCCAGTGTGATCGCTTCGCCGAAATCTGGATGTAGCATACTCTGCCCAACGCGATAATTCGACGCACGGCAGGAGGAATGTAGCGGCTTGCAGTCCCTCGGCCGTTATTACCGCTGCATGCGTTTGCCGAAGCAGAACCCAGATGACCAATGCGTTCGGAGCGACGCCGTGCATGGACCGGTACCCCTACAAAGGAGGGCAGGATGCCCCGCTTGATTTTCCTTCTCGGCCTGTTGGCAACGCTGGGATGCGCCATGGACGAGAACCTGCTGCGCATCGGAGCGCGGGATCCTTCGCCCGAGCTGCCCCACCTCGTCGAACCGGAGATCCCCTGGGCGACTGTGGCGATGCGGAACACAAACACGCCGCCAGCGATCAAGCCAGTCGCGCACCGCGGTGTCGTCGATCCACCGGCGAATCGCGATCGCCGTCAAGCGGTGCTGACCCTCGAGGGCCGGGAGTACACCGTCGAACTGGTGGAGACCGCGGAGAAGGAACCGCCGGTGCGGACGGTCGCCTTGCAGCAGGCAACGCCCTCGGCGGCTCCCGTCCCGCTGCCCGCGGAGGATGATGCCGGAGCGCGCTTGCCGACGGATGCCGAGACGCTCGCCTTGAATCTGCCCTCGGCTCTCGCCATGGTCGGGGGGCAGCATCCCGCTGTGGGCATCGCCCAGTGGCGCGTCCGCGAGGCTTACGCGCAACTTGCCCAGGCGAAGGTCCTGTGGCTTCCTTCGATTCAAGCGGGGGTTGGTTTCCATCGCCACGACGGGAACTACCAGGCGAGCGACGGGTCGATTGTCGATGTCGACCGCAATTCCTTCCAGTACGGTTTGGGAACGGGGGCGACCGGGGCGGGCACGACGCCGCAACCGGGCGTGGTCGCGCGGTTCCATCTCGCCGACGCCCTTTTTCAGCCGAAGATTGCTGAAAAAACGGCGTGGGCACGAGGGCATGCGGCCAATGCCGTCGTCAATCAGCAGTTGTTGACCGCGGCCTTGGCTTACACGGAACTGTTGCGTGCCGCCCAAGATCGCAGCATTGTCGACGCTTCGCGAACCCGCACGGCGGAGCTGGCCAAATTGACCGACGACTTTGCCAGTGCGGGGCAAGGTTTGCAGGCCGACGCCGACCGGATGGCGACCGAACTGGCGCTGCTGGAAAGTCGTCAGGTGCGAGCTCAGGAAGGGATCGCGCTCGCTTCGGCGCGGTTGGCGCAAGCGATCAGCATCGACGCCAGCCAAACCATCGTGCCGACGGACGTCACGGTCGTTCCCTTGGAACTGATAGGGGCCGACGGTGACAAGGCTTCGCTGATTCAAACCGGCCTGGCGACGCGGCCAGAATTGAAGGAAGCCCAGGCGTTGGTGGCCGCCGCTTGCGAAGCCTTCCGCCGGGAAAAGTATGCGCCGTTTGTCCCGAGCGTGCTGCTTGGTTTCAGCACGGGAGGCTTTGGAGGAGGTCTGGGCAGCCCGATCGAGAACGTCGAAAGCCGTTACGACTTCGACGCCTTGTTGACGTGGGAAGTGCGGAATCTTGGCTTTGGCGAACGAGCGGCGCGGCGCGAGACGTCGGCGCGGGTGCGGCAGGCGCGGTTCTCGCAGCTCCGCGATCTGGATCAGATTGCCCGCCAGATTTCCGAGGCATCGTCGCAGGTGCAGTTCCGCCGTGCCCAGATCGGCATCACCGAGCGGGCCATTCAGTCGGCCCAGGATTCGTATGAACGGAATCTGGCAAGGATCCGTGACGGTCAGGGCCTGCCGTTGGAGGTGCTCCAGTCGGTGCAGGCCTTGGAGACCGCTCACCGGGCTTACCTGGAGGCAGTCATCGACCACAATCGTGCCCAGTTTCAGCTGCAATGGGCGATCGGCTGGGCCGTTTCCGAGCCGGCGAATCCGCCGGTCGGATAAGTCGGTCCCCCGCTGGCCTGTGCCTGCGTTTCGGGGCGGAGGGTCGAGCCTCAGCGAGGGGAGGGCTACCGAAGGCAGGCAGGCTCTTCGCGGGAGCGGACTCTAGGAATCGCTACGCGACCCGCTACCGGCGTTTTCGTGCAGGGGCTACGCCGCGGGGCGTTCTTGTTCGTCGTCGGGCGGCGGATCAGCCTGCGTCCGGTACGTTCCCGGATCGTCGCGGCCATCGCCGTCCCAGTCGCCGCTGACCACGCCCCAGTCGGGATGCTTCAGCGATTCGTCGGAACCGGGGATATCGATCCGCGCGTCGAGATCGGTCATCTGCCGATCGGCGTCCGCATCGAGGATCCAGCGGTGTCCGCGGACGACGCCGAGGTCATCGATCCCGTCGCCGTCCCAGTCGCCGACGATCGGTTGATCGCCTGGCTGGCCAAAGTCAACGTGGTCATCACGCCGGGTCCAGCGTCCATCCCCGTCGGCGTCAAGCATCCAGTGACCGTTGCGGAAGACCGCGATCGTGTCGATGCCATCGCCGTTCCAGTCACCTGCTAAAGGTACGTCGGGCTGCTCGCCGTAGCGGAAGACGTGGTCGATCACGTCGGCGCGGAGCGTTCCCTGCATCCCCCGTTGCAGGCGGCGTTCGCCATCGGCGGCCTCCTCCTGTTCGGGAGGCGTATTCTTGGGTTTGATTCGGCGGGGGTTGGCCGGATCGGGCAGCCCGGGCTCGCTGAGGATCGCGATCGGGTCCCGATGCCACTCGGGGCCAAAGATGCCCACATCGTCTTTTCCATCCCCATCCCAATCGCCCACCACGGGCCGGTCGAGTTCGTTACCGAGTTCGATCCAGAGGTCCCCGGCATCCCAGCGTCCGTTTCCGTTCAGATCGATGAACCACTGCCCGGCGACAAAGATCGCCATTTCGTCGCGGCCGTCTCCGTCGAAATCGCCCGCCAACGGGATCGCATTCTCGGCGCCCAGCGTCAGCGTTTCGGAAAGTTCCAGGCGTTCCCCGTCTCGCGTGACCAGCGTCCAGACGCCGCGATTGGAGGCGGGTGTCTGCCAGGCGTCGGCGGGCGGGGTTGCACTGGCCGGCTGCACGTTGGTTCGGGCGTCGGGGCCGAGTGCGTCGCCCCGCGGTTGCCCGCCGTTGATCACACTCAGATGCCAGCTGACCTGGTAGACGAAATCGTACAGGATCGGGCGTGAGGGGGAGGTCGGCAGGGGATCGAGCCAGATCGAAGGGGCTTGCGGGAAAACCTCGATCGGCGGAACCGGCACGACCGGCGGCGGATTTTCCAGCGGCGGCAACGGCGGCGGCAGCGTTTGCACGACGATCTCGCTGAAGTTGTTTTCCCGGGATTCGCCACCGGTCGGCAAGTCGACGTTCAAGATCGCATCGTTGCCTGGATCGGTCTCGCCGGAAGCGGCGAGCGTTTGCACGAGGAACTGCAGTTCGATATCGTCTGGCAGGTCAGCGGGGTTCACCGCTTTCCCCCCCGTGGTCCCTTCGCTATCGAGACCATCGACGTAGTCCTCGGGCTGCACTTGGTAGACATGGTACGAGCCCGGGCGGAGACCGGTGAATTCGTAAAATCCGTCAGCGTTGGTCACCATGCGGATCGGTCCGTCGGGGTAAACGCCCGGCAACGCGTTGGCGGCGACGAAGGGATCGCCGGTCAGACGTCGCAGTTCCAGGGTGACGCCGGCTAGCGGGGTGTCGTCGGCGGTGCGTTGGCCGTCACGGTAATCGCGGAGGTCTTCGGCGGGGGGGGCTTCATTGCGCGCGAGCGCCGGGCCGTCCTGGAAGACATAGCCGGAGAGCGTCGCCGGGGGAACTTCGGGGAAGTCATAATCGACCGCGTCGACACCGCTGCCGATGCTGATTTCGCTGAGCAAGTCATCTGCGGCAACCGCTCCGCCGACCGAACCAAGGACCTGGCCTCCGTGAAAGTAGCCAGCCGGCTGGATCTCGTGGACGCGGTAGGTGCCGGGAGCCAGATCGTCGAACAGGTAATGTCCATCCTGGCCGGTAACCGTCCGCCGCAGGACCGCGCCGTCGGCGTCGCGCAATTCCATCGTAACACCGGCCAGCGGCGTTTCCCCCGGTTCGAAGAGACGATCGCGATCGGTTTCGCTCCAGACCCGCCCGCCCAGCGACCCGCCTAGCTGTTCGCAAAAATCGTAATCGATCAGGTCGGCACCGGGGCCGATCATGATTTCCCCGAGCAAGTCATCCCCCAGGACCGCGCCACCGCCGCTGCCGACGACCTGCCCGCCCTGGTAGTAGCCGGTGGGTTGATCCTCGAAAACTTGATACTCCCCTGGCGTCAAGTTATCAAAACGGTAAATCCCGTTCGCGTCGGTCCGCGTCTCGGCGACGACCTGCCCGCTGCCGTCCCGCAGTTCGATGGAGACACCGGCCAGCGGGTCCTCGCCAGCGTCGAAGCGGCAGTCGTCGTCGGTATCGACAAAGACGCGGCCGCTGATCGCCGCCGGTTCCAGTTCACAGAAGTTGTAGTCGACCAAGCGATCGCCAAAGCCGAGATCGAGGTCCCGCAGGAGGTCGGCTTGCGAATCGTCACCGCCTCCGTTGCCGACCATTTGTCCTCCGTGGAGGTAGCCGGCCGGCTGGATCTCGCGGACCGTGTAGCGGCCCGCGGCCAATTGCGAGAAACGGTACTGGCCGAGGGAGTTGGTGCGTGTCTCGGCGATCAGTTCGCCGGCGTCATTGAGTAACTCCACACGCACGCCTTCGATCGGCAGTTCGGCGGGGTCAAAGAGGCAGTCGCCATTGCGATCGCTGAAGACGTAACCGGAGATTTCGGCGGGCGGTTCCTCGCAGAAGTCATAGTCAACGGCGACTTCCCCGGATGCCAGCGTGACGTCGCCGATCCGATTGGGGATCGACGTGTCGCCGCCGGCCGAGCCGGCGAAGGCGTTGCCGTCAAAGTAGCCTGCCGGTTGTTCCTCGACCACCGTATAGCGTCCGGGACGCAGTTGCTCGAAACGGTACCGTCCGTCGGCGTCGGTTTCGGTGTTTGCGACCTGTCGGCCGTCGGCATCGTAGAGCCGGATGACGACCCCTTGCAGCAGCAATTCGCCTTCGTCGTATTCGCAGTCGCCGTCGTCGTCGGCATGGACGCGGCCCGCCAGGGACGCGGGACGCAATTCACCAAAGTTGTATTCGACCCCGGCTTGCCCCTGTCGCAGGACGACATCACGGAGCTGATCGCCGGGATTCGAAGCCACGCCGATCCGCACGCCGGCGACGGTTCCGGCCGTGTCGAGTCCATCAAAGTAGCCCGCCGGTTGCCGCTCCCGAATCGAATAGCTCCCCGGGAGAAGACCGGCGAAGCGATACTGTCCCCGATCGTCGGTTTGGGTTTCGGCGACGACCGTGCCGTCGGCGTTGACCAGTTCGATCGTCACGTCCGGAATCGCCGATTCACCCGGGTCCCGCACCCCATCGTCGGATGCGTCATGGTAAACGTGGCCGCTGAGCGAAACCGGCGCCGCCTCGCAGAAGTTGTAATCGATCCCTTCGCCACCGGCCGGCAGTTCGATCCGTTCGATCAACCCTCCGCCAAGGGCGCTGCCGACGGAGACCGCGCGGATTTCGCCGGCGTAGGCCTCCCCATCCAGCAAGCCTGCCGGTGTGAATTCCTGGATCGTATAGTTGCCTTTGGGCAACTGATCGAAGCGATAGTGACCGCCGGCATCCGTGCTGGTTTCGGTGATCGTATTGCCGCTTGGATCGCGCAACACGATGCGGACGCCGGCGAGCGGTTCGTCGTCTTCGTGCATGGCACCGTCGCAGTCTTCCCCGGGCTGGACAAGGTAGACGTAGCCTTCCAGCGATCCCAGCGGCAGTTCGCCAAAGTTGTACTCGATCCCGGAATCGTTTCCGCGGAGGGAGACGCCGTCGATCGCATCGCCCGGATTGACTGCCGCGCCCACCCGCACCCCACCGATCGTCCCCGCGGTGTCGAGCCCATCGGTGTAGGGGGCCGGTTGGTCGAGTTCGACGATCCGGTAATCGCCCGGGGCCAGTCCGGTGACTTGGTAGAAACCGTCGGCGTCGGTGGTGACGGTGCGAGGCCCCTGTGGCGCGATCGTGTCGACGGGGACGACCTGCACGCGAACGCCCGCCAGGCCCGCTTCGCCGGGATCGCGAATCCCATCGTCGCTGTCATCGCGGTAAACGAAGCCGGAAAGTTCCGCCGCCTGCGCTTCCGCGAAATCGTAATCGACGCCGTGCGTATCGCCCTGGGCGAAATGAATGCCCGTCAGGATGTCGGTTCCGCTGGTCGTCCCGGTGACGCTGCCGTCGATCCGTCCGACGACGGCGCCGACGCTGAAGAGTCCTGCCGGTTGGGCCTCTTCCACTCGATAGGTTCCTGGTGGCAGACCGAGTTCGACGCCGAATTGGTAATGCCCAGCGGCATCGGTTTGCGCCCGCTGGCCCGTATCGACGAACTGTGACGTGGCGGCGTCGAGTGTGAAGAGCGCTAATTCGACGCCGGCCAGTCCCGGCTCATTCGGTTCCCGTTGCTTGTCGAGGTCGTTGTCGAGCCACACATGACCTTGCAGGGAAATCGGCTTGGGGGTCTGCGTGACGCTGCCGACGGCGGCGGCCGAGCGGTTCGGACGGCTGTCGACATCCCCGCCTTCGTCGGGAGGCACGTTCAGGCCAAACTGCTGGGCTGGGTCACCGTACACGTTCACGAAGAGCGAATCGGTGGTTGCGGTTTCGTAGTGCGGCGCAGCGAAGCGGGTTTCCAGGATCGAATCTTCGAACTCCTGCCCGGAGGTGATCGTGTCAAGCTTTGCGTTGAAGCGGTCGAGGTCGGGGAGATTCCGTAGGATTTCATCGACGTCCAGGGTGAATTCCAGCCGATCTCCGGCGCGGAATCCGTCGAGGCGGATCACCAGTTCCTGGCCGCCGTCGGCGACCGTCGCGTGGGCTTCGACCGTCCCGGCTGCGTCGATGCGGTGCACCTGAAAGGCGTGGTACCCGTTTTTGCCGCGGCCACCGGCGGCGGTATCAAAGATCGGATCGCCTACCGACAGCCCGTCGCCATCCTTATCGGTGCGAATCCGGACTTCGCGCAGCTCGGTCGCTTCGGCACCTCCGGTGAAGGAGAGGATGAAGCGGTCGGGCTGAGAATCGCTACCGACGTCGGCATCGGTTTCCAGATAATCCGTTTCCAGGTAGACCAGCCCGACGTGAATGGGATTGGCCGCCATCAGCATCCGCGGCTCGAGGCTTTCGTGCCCGAGGGCACGACGCGGCGCGGACGGCCGCGCCGGATGCGATGGTTGACGCCGACGAAGCTTCTTTCGATTCCACATTGATTGCACCTCCCTGTGCACCTCACCCTGCTGCGGCGGATTCCCGCCACCACTCAACCTGACCGGGCCGGTTTGCCTGCCGACTCGAAAAGGTGCTTATTCGGTTTGCGACTGCGAACGTCGGCTGGTCCTCAGCTCTGGCGCTGCGGCCCCCTCGATCTCGGCCATCCGCGGGGAGGCCAGGACCGATTCCAGGTTCCACCGGCGAATCGTCGTGTCGTAGCTGCCGGAGAACAGGTACTGCGTGTTCGCCGTCAGGACGCCGACGGATCCGGTATGCCCCTTCAGCTGTCCGATCACTGCTCCCCGTTCGATATCGATCAGATAGATCGTATTGTCAGCGCCCCCCAGCGCCAGGCGGCGCGCGTCGATCTGACTGACGGCGAACAGCTTGCAACCGGGAATCCGAATCTTCTGGATCACTTCCCGGCGAAGCCCATCGAAGACGACCGCCGCGCCCTCTTCGCCCACCGTGACCGTCGTTTCGGTCCCGCGCAGGAAGACGCCGTCGCGGACGCGGCCGCGATGCAGCGAGTAGACGCCCTCCAGTTCTCCGCTGGTTGGGTCGAACAGGTGGAGTTCCCCGGTGCGTCCGGCCGCCATCACGAAACGGTTGCTATCGCTGAAGGCGAGCGCCCGCATGTCATTGCAGCCGCATTCCAACGGAGGTCGCTGGGAGGTTGCCGGGCCGATCAGAAAGAGTTGGGGGTTGAAGCCGACCGCTCCGATAATCGCGCCATTGGGCGAAAAGCGAACGCGAGAAAGGGCCGGACCCCCTTCGATCGCTTGTAATTGCCGCCAGGCGGTTTCGCGTTTCCAGAGGATCAGACGTCCGTCGTTGGCCGTCGATGCCAGCAACGAACCATCGGGACGAAAGGCGAGCGAGCGAACCCAATCGGTGTGCCCTTCCAGGACAGCCACCTCACTCAAATCATCTTGCCGCAGCACGTGGATCGTATGGTCGTCCCCCCCCGCAGCCAATAATTCCCCGAGCGGATCGAGCGCCAACGCGGTCACGACCGGGGGATTGCCCTGGGCATCAATGGGGGCGAGCCGAATCGTGCGGGCGACCGGCTCGGCTGCCAACAGGGGCTGGCACGTCAGCCAGCCAGCGGCGGTCGCCGCCGCCCCACTCAAAAACGTTCTTCTTGCTAGCAACACCGGTCGACCTCGGGCTGGCTGGAGCGTGGGCGGAGGGCCTGGACGCAGAAAAAGAAACCCAGTTGTCGCAATCATCGGCGCGCCGTCCCCTTTTCCCTGAGCCGAAATCTCGGAGGAACCGGCTCGACCTGCATAGCCCGGCCTGTTCGCCATCGGTGAGCCCGGTCCTGCCGGTTGTTCGGCTCGTGCGTTAAGGGATTGTGAAGAACGCCGGCGCGGAATCGATCAGTTATTAACACAAGGGTCATGTCAGACCGATTGTTCCAACTGTCCGAGGCAGGAGGCCCGGGCCCGAAAAGGCGGATGAAATCAGTCAGGAGGACAGTCGTTTGAAATTCTGGACGCGTTGGTTGTTTGGCGGGATGGTCGCAGGCTGTGCCATGGCCGCTGTGGGGGCCGAGGAGCCACTGGGGGGCTGGGGCCTCGAGCCGGCGGTCCGGACGGCGGCTCGTCCGCAGGCGGAAGCCGGGGCTGCGGAACCCGGGGCTGCGGAACCCGGGCCGGAACCGGATGTGCCGCTGGAAACGCGTCTGGCTGCCTTGGAGGACAAGCTGGATGCCCTGGGCAGGGAAGCGGATTCACTCGGGGACCTAGAGGACGCGATCGGCGAAATCGCCGACGACAAGACGATCGTCCATTCCAACACGTCCAAGTCGACGATGAAGGTCTTCGGACGCGTTCACTTTGATGCCTGGGGCTTTGGCGACGCGGACGACAACATCGACATCTTCAACGGGGACGGGGATGTTACCGATCCGAACGATCCGCAGAACCGCCTCGGTTTCCGCCGGATTCGGTTTGGCGTCAAAGGCGATGTCGCCGTCAACATGCTCTACAAAATCCAGATGGAGTTTGCCGGCGGCAACGACATCGAGATGCGGGACGTGTACCTGGGTTGGAAAGAGCTCCCTTACTTGCAAAAGCTGCTGCTGGGGAACCAGAAGCGTCCCTATGGTCTCGACCATCTGAATAGTTCACGGCACAACGTGTTCATCGAGCGTCCCTTCGTGATCGAAGGCTTTAACCAGGATACGCGGCGTCTGGGCTTGGCCTCCTATGGGGTTTCGGAGGACCTTCGCTACAACTGGCGGTTCGGGGTTTGGAACCAACGCAACGTGCAGGGGCTGGGCAACTACATCGACGATCATCTGCAGTTGGAACTCGCCGGCCGGTTTGCCGACACGATCTGGTACGACGAAGTTTCGGGAGGACGCGGCTACGCCCACTGGGCAATCTCGGGAACGATCGCGGATCCCGATCCGAATGCGGTGAACGGAAACGAGGCCCGTTTTCGCACGCGTCCGGAGGCACGCTCCACCAATCGCTGGTTGAATACCGGACGGATCGCCAACGCCAACGCGTTTCAACTGCTCGGACTGGAAAC
>CAYNVI010000108.1:0-11067 GCA_964400585.1 uncultured Pirellulaceae bacterium
CCCACAACCGGGCACCGCCTAAAAATTGCGGGGAAGCAGGCGAGGATGAGCGGCGGTTTTCTGTGGGAGCCCAGCCATAACTCTCCCCGTCAGCCGGTTCCGGAACGCCCCAGCCCCCTCCTCCCGGGGTCTCGACGCGGAGTTGGTCTCCCGCTTGGACGGCGACCGTCGTGCTGGCCGGCAGCGATTCGCAGGCTCCGGCGGGACGGATCAGCTGATTGCTTCCCGCAGCGCCCGGGCTTCCGCCATGGAGCCCAAAGGGCTGGTGCGGAGGGCGGCGGCTGGTCAGCAGCGTCAACGTTAAGGGCCGGAGAAATTCCCAGCGGCGGACGACTCCATCGCCACCGCGGCATCGTCCCGCTCCGCCGCTGCCCCGCCGCACCGAAAACTCCCAAAGCCGGACCGGGTAACGGCTTTCCAAAATCTCGGGGTCGGTGATCCGCGTGTTGGTCATGTGGGTATGGACCGCGTCGGCCCCGGCCCCGGCGGCCGTCGCCCCGGCCCCGCCGCAGATCGTTTCGTAGTAGCCAAACGCCGCGTCCCCGATCAGCACGTTGTTCATCGTCCCTTGGCTGGCCGCCGCCACGTCGAAGGCTGCCAACAGGATGTCGACGATCCGTTGGCTGGTTTCGACATTCCCCGCGACGACGGCTGGACAAGCCTGCGGATCGGGGTCGGAGGGTGGGTTCAGCAAGCCCGGCGGGATGACGAGGTCGATGGCTCGCAACATCCCTTCATTCAGCGGGAGCGGGCGTTCGGTTTGGCAACGCAACACGTATAGCACCGCGGCGGTCACGATGGCCGGCGTGGCGTTGAACCCATGCGGATGGACGCCGCTGGTTCCGGTGAAATCGATGCGGAGCCGCGCCCCGTCAGGACTGGGGGTCAGCGTCACCGCGATCGCCGTCCCATCGTCCAGGGTGTCGGTCCAGCGGCCCTCGGCATGCGTCTCGGCAAAGCGGGCGATGATCGGCTGCACCGACGCCTGGGCGATCTCTTGCAACACGCCCATGTAGCGATCCAGCCGCTCGGCACCGAGTTCCGCACTGAGCTTTTGCAAGTCGCGGACCCCGCGCCGGCCGGCTGCCTGTTGGGCGCGGAGATCGGCGAGGTTCTCCTCGGGAAGCCGCGACGGATAGGGGCCGCTGGTCAACCGTTGCCGCAACGCATCCTCGTGGGATTCCCCGGCATGAACCAAGGCGAAGTGGCGGAGGACGACGCCTTCCTCCGCCAGCGAAGTCGCCTGAGGGGGCATCGAGCCCGGTGTCATCCCCCCGATTTCCGCGTGGTGCGCGCGGCTGGCGACGAAAAACGCAGGGCTTCCCGCTCCCCCCGCCGCCCCGGCGGCCTCCGGCTCCGTCACGAAGACCGGCGCGACCACGGTCACGTCGGGCAGGTGCGAACCGCCGGCATAGGGATCGTTGGAAACGAAGCAGTCGCCCGGATGCATGTCGGGAAAGTGCGCATGGAGCTGGCGGACCGTGTGCCCCATCGCGCCCAAATGCACCGGCACATGTGGCGCATTGGCGACCAACGTCCCATCGCCACGAAAGATCGCGCAGCTGTAATCGCGGCGCTCTTTCACGTTGACGCTGACGGCCGTGCGTCGCAGGACTTCCCCCATCGCGTCGGCGATCCCTTGCAAGCGACGTCCCAAGATCTCGACGAGGACCGGATCGGCCGCCGCGTCCGCAGAATCGTCCGCGTCCGCAGGGGCGTCAACGGACCCAGGGGCATCACGCAGCGGGCGAGAGGACGCGGTCGCGCCCGGCAAGGTCGCCGCGGCGCCAGCACGTCGCCGCTGCAAGCGGAGCGTCCCGTCGCTGCAGACTTCCGCCTTCCAAGCGGGCTCGACGATCAGGGTACTGTTCTCGCCGCTGATCAAGGCGGGACCTTCGATCGTGACCCCGGCAGGCAAGCCTTGGCGGTCCAGTTGCAGGGCGTCGCGCCACTGACCGCCGACGAACAGCGGCTTCGTCGCCGCGTCAGGAAGTGCCTGTGGCTCGCTGGGCCGCACCGCCGGCAGGCGATTGCGGCTGTGCACGACCCGCTGCAAGCGGAGCGTGACCAGTTCCAGCGGGATGCCGGCGCGGTGGTAACCGAAGGCTTGCTGGTAGGCGGCGGCGAAGCGTTCGGGGAGCTGCTCCCAGGGCTCGAGCGGAAGTTCCAGGGTCGATTCGGTCCCTCGGTAGCGGAGGTCGACCGTCCAATCGGCACGGGTTTCGGCCGCGGGATGAAACGATTCGGCCAGCCGCTGCTGCGTCGTCTTCCAGAGGTCGTCTTGCCACGGCCGGAGCGTCTCGCGGTCGACGTTTGCCAACAGCCGGTAGACGCCGTGCGAACAGGTATGGCCGATATCGGCCAACCCCATTCCCAAGGCGCTCAGCATGCTGGCATCGGGATGATCGAGGACGCTGTGCATCTCCAGGATCGCGGCGACCGCCGTCAGGTGTTGCCCGGCCGCTCCGCCAAAGCCGACCAGCGTCATCGGACGCGGGTCGGCGCCGTCGGCCGTGCTCACCGTCCGCACCGCCTCGGCCATCTGGTTGACGGCGATCGCCCAGAACCCTTCGGCCAACGATTCGAGCGATGCGAAAGGGGCGTCCGAGGTGGCAGAGAGTCGTTGCCGCAGGGCTTCCAAACGATCGACCGCCGCTGGGCGATGCAGCGGAAAAGGAAAGCGTTCCGGATCGATGCGACCGAGGATCAGGTTCAGGTCGGTGACCGTCAGCGGACCGCCTCGTCCGTAGCAAGCGGGACCGGGATCCGAACCGGCGCTGTCCGGACCGACCTGCAGGCGTGCCCCGTCCAGCCAGCAGATCGATCCGCCGCCGGCCGCGACGGTCTCGATGTCCATCATCGGGGTCATCACGCGGACCCCCGCCTTGCGGGCTTCGTAACGACGTCGCGGCCGTTCGTCAAAGCGGCTGACGTCGGTGCTGGTGCCCCCCATGTCCAAGCCGATCGCGCCCGCTTCGATCTGGTGCGTGGTGGCGACCGCCGCCAAACCGACAACGCCGCCCGCGGGCCCCGACAGCACACTGTCGCGACCGCGAAACTGGGAGGCCGGCACCAGCGCGCCGCCGCTGGTCATCAACCGCAACCGCGTCGCCTGCGGGCCGCCGAACTGATCCCAGACCCGCGCGATGTAACGCGCCAGGATCGGATTCAGGTAAGCATCCAACAACGTCGTTTCCGCGCGGGCCACCAGTTTGATCAGCGGAGCGACTTCACTGGAGAGGCTGACCTCGGCGAACCCCTGTTCCGCCGCCAGTTCGCCTACGCGGATTTCATGTTCCGGGTTCTGGTAGGCGTGGAGCAGGCAAACGGCAAGCGATTCGATCCCCTTGCCGCGGAGACGTGCGAGTTCTGCGCGGACCGCCGATTCGTCCAAAGGTCGCAGCACGCGCCCGCTGGCGTCGAGCCGTTCATCGACCTCCACGACCTCCTGGGTCAACGGAGGAGGCTTGCGAATCTGCAGGGCGAACAGATCGGGGCGGTCTTGCTCGGCGATCTCCAACAGGTCGCCGAAGCCCCGGGTTGTCACCAACGCGGTCCGCGCCCCTTGGCGGGTCAGCAAAGCATTGGTCCCGCGGGTCGTTCCCAGTCGCACGTCGAGCGGCGGCAAGGGTTGATCGAGCGGCAATCCCAGCAGTCGGCGGGCGGCCAGCACGGGGGCTTCCAGGTCGCTGACGAGTTCATAGCGGTAGCCGGCAGGGTCATCGACGGGCAGCCGCTGGTCGAGGCGAAACGAACCGGTTGCTGCCTCAAAGGCAGTGACCCGCTGTTCGGCCAGGGGGACGCCGCGGGCATCGAGCAGGCGAAAGGTAAAGCCCTTCCAGAAGTTCGCGGGATCGCCGGCCCGCTGGGGGTCGTGGTAGCGGCTGGAGTCGCGGCCCTCGCGCGGCGGCGAATCGGCGGCGAGGCGTCCTTTGGTGACCCCGCTGCTAAGGACTTTCAGCCGCAGGCGGCTCGCTGCCGCCCGCTCGGCGGGCAGCAGGAAGCAATCGGTAAAGGTGCCGCCGACATCGGCCCAAACTTGCATCATCGATTCCTGATCCCGCACTTGGGAAGCGGCCGATCGCGCTCAGTGGCGGCAGCGGTAGACGAAGGCCGGGGGCAGATTGCGCCAAGCCGTCGGGCTCGTTTGGACTTCGCTAAAGCGATCTTGCAGACGATCGCGAAACCGCCGTCCCGCCGGCAACAGCAAGCCTTGCCAGTAGGCGAACGTGACGAACTGGCCGCCGGGTCGCAGGACCCGCAGCATCGCATCGAGGCAAGCGGTCTGCAGGGTTTCGGGAAAGGACGCCCAAGGAAGTCCGCAGATCACCGCATCCACCGTCGCGATGCCTTGTTGCTCACACAGCCGTTCGACATTTTCGACCGTCTCTTCCAGCACCGTCGCCCGGGGACAGCGTTGGCGCACCAACTGGCAGAGCGCAGGGGAACGTTCGATCGCAAAAAACTTCGCGGCCGGGTCGAGCCGGGCGAGGATCTCGGCCGTAAAGACCCCCGTGCCGGGGCCGTACTCGACCACGCCACGAGCGTTTTTCCAGTCGATTTCCTCGACCATCAACCGCGTCAACGCGGGGGAAGAGGGAGCGATCGCTCCGACTTGTCCCGGCCGCTGCAAGAACGTTTTCAGGAAGGTCGTCGCGCTCAGCTGTCGATCTCCACTACTTCACCCTGTTCGTCACGGCAATCCATCTCGAGGTGCTCTGGATAGAGGCCTTCGCTCCCCAGGATCTGGACCGTCATCTTGCCGCGGTCTTCCATATCGCTGATGTCGCGCCGCTTCTTGTTGTTCAAGTGCGCCGCGACCAGGTCGTTGACGCGGATCGTGACCCGGGCGATGTGTTCGTTGCGGAAGGCCAAGGAGAGTTTCCGGATGACTTCGATCGACATGCTCTCGGCGGTCTTGACCAGACCCCGGCCTTTGCAGCAGGGGCAGTCGGTGTAGATGCTCCGCTTCAAACTGGGGCGGATCCGTTGCCGCGTCATCTCGACCAAACCAAACGGGCTGGTCCGGAGGATCTTGGTGCGGGCCCGGTCGTTGGCCATCGCATCGCGGAGGGCATGCTCGACTTTGCGGCGATGCGATTCCTTTCGCATGTCGATAAAGTCATTGACGATCACGCCGCCCAAGTCACGCAGACGCAGCTGCCGGGCGATCTCTTTGGCCGCCGCCACGTTGAGGCGGAACGCGTTCTCTTCGGCCGAAGCCTCGCCGCGGAAGTTACCGCTGTTGACGTCGATCGCCACCAGCGCTTCGGTCGGATCGATCACGATCGAGCCGCCGCCCGGGAGGGCGACGTGGCGCTGGTTGATCAAGCCGATCTCTTCGTCCAGCCGGTATTTATGGAACAGCGGCACCGCTTCATCGTAATATTCGAGCCGATCGGCGAAGCGCGGCATGACCTGTTTGAGGAAATCCCGCGTCCGTTCGAAGGTTTCCCGTTCATCGATCGAGATCGAGTCGATATCGGCGGAGAAAATGTCGCGGATCGTGCGGATGATCAGATCGCTCTCTTCGTAGATCAGCCCCGGCTGGTCGGTGTTTTTCAGCCGGCCCACGATCGAATTCCACAGCCGCAACAGGTAATCGAGGTCCCGCTGCAGGTCCTTTTCGCTCCGTTTGGCGCCGGCGGTCCGGACGATGAAGCCGAGTCCTTTGGGGGGACTGAGCGCGGTCAGGCACCGCCGCAGCCGTTTGCGATCGTCTTCGTCTTCGATCTTGCGGCTGACACCGACGCGGCCGAGCGCGGGCATCAAGACAAGGTAGCGGCCGGGGATGCTGATGTAAGTGCTAAGCGTCGGGCCTTTGGTGCCGATCCCTTCCTTGATCACTTGCACGAAGACTTCGTCGCCTCGTTTAAAGATCTCCTGGATCGGCGGCTTGTTGCGAGGACGTCCCCCTTTGAAGGCCTGCTTCTGGCCGCGGCCGGTTTCGCGAGCGCGTTCGGCCGCCTTCTCGGCCATCTCGTCCGATTCCCGCATCACCTCGGCGGGATCGTAGCCGCCCTGTCGGAAGTACTGCGGCTCGATGTCGCTGATGTGCAGGAACCCGTTGCGCCCCACCCCAAAGTCGACAAAGGCGGCTTGGATGCTCGGTTCCAGGTTGACGATCTTGCCGCGATAGATGTTCCCGGCGTAGGTCTCTTGGCTTTTCCGTTCGATGTAGAGTTCGTCGAGTCGCCCATCAACGAGAATCGCAATACGACTCTCTTCCGGCTGAGCGACATTGATCAGCATTTTCTTGTTCATGAAGAGTTCTCTTTGTGGAGAGAGGCTGCGCCAGGGCGCAATGTTCAGAAGCTATTTCCTTTTCCAGCTCCACGCGGGTCCTGATCAAACAGGCACCGGCATCGAGCAATTCGTTGAGGCCCATCGCCGACAGCAGATCGGTCGGCTTGAGGGCAGCTTGGCGGCTGGCAGCCAGGGTCATCGCCAACTGGCCGTCGCGCACGGCCAGGTCGAGCACCTGGGTGGCGACCTCCGCGCGTAGTTCTTTTTTCTTGCGGGGGACGACAATCGTCCCTTGGTTCCAAAGCCGCTCGATCGCCGCGGTGACGCGCGACGTCGGCATCGTGGGCGGGATCGCCAGCCGGTAGTGGCTGCGGAGCAGTTGCGCCTTGCCCTCGCCGGCGGCTACCCGGCCGACGCGGCGGATCTCCAAACCGGGCTGGCGGTCGTCCTGCAGACGCCGCAGCAACTCGGCCGGCGTCGGCTCCTCGGCCAGGTCGAGCTCGACGACTTCGTCCCAGCCTTCGATGCCGAGGGCCAACGCAGAAGGGAAACCGATGCGGGGTTTGGGATGAAACCCTTCGGTCATCGAGGGCTGCAGGCCGACCCGTCGGACCAGACGTTCCCAGAGGCTGGCCAGGTCGCGGTGGCTGGTCCACCGCAAAAGGTCAGTCTTGGCGAAGCGAATCTGATAACGGATGCGAGTCATGATTTAGCAATCGGCCCCCGCAGGGTGACCCGGCAACGCGGCAACGGAACAGGAAGGCGACATGGCGACTAGCGGACAATCAATTCAGGGACGAGGTCACCGAGGCGATCGACGAGATAGACATCGATCTCCCGGGCCGATTCGAGCGAGCAGGCACGGTTGGCGATCTCGCGGCATTGGCCGAGCGTCACCGAGCGGATCGCCTTCTTGACTTTGGGAAGCAGGTTCGGCGGGACACTCAGGTTGCGAACCCCCAAACCGATCAGCAACAAGGCGCGGGCCGGGTTGCTACTCATCTCCCCGCAGACCGCGATCGGTACACCCGCCCCGTCGGCCACCTCCACCGCTTTGTGGATCAGCCGGAGGACGGCCGGGTCACACGACTGGTAGAGATCGGCGACGTACTCGTTGCTGCGATCGACCGCCAGCGTGTACTGCGCCAGGTCGTTCGTGCCGACGCTCAGGAAGTCGACTTCTTTGACAAAGCGATCGAGCATCAAGACCGCCGCGGGGACCTCGACCATCATCCCGATCGGGATGTCCCCGCGGAACGGGGTCCCTTCTTCGGCCAGGTCGTCGGCCACCACATTGACCAGCATCTTCGCCTGGCGTAGTTCGGCCAGGGTCGTGATCAGGGGGAACATCATGCGGATGTCGCCATGCACGGCGGCCCGCAAAACGGCCCGCAATTGCGGACGGAAGAGGTCCTGGTTCTTCAGCGACAGCCGGATGCTGCGGAGCCCCAGGAAGGGATTGTATTCGGGTTCGACGTGGGGATGGTGGCCCATTTTGTCGGCGCCCAGATCGAGCGTCCGGATGACGACCGGGCGCTCGCCCATCGCCCGCACCACGCCGCTGTACGCCTGGTAATGCTCTTCCTCGCTCGGTTCATCTTTGCTGGCGAGGTAGAGGAATTCGGTGCGGTAGAGGCCGATCCCGTCGGCCCCCCGCTCCAGGCAAGCGGTCACTTCCTGCGGGAATTCGATATTGGCGTTCAGCCGCACCGCGGTCCCGTCGCGCGTCTCGGCGGGCAGGTCCCGCAGCTCTTCCAGATTCCGCGCCAACACGCGGCGGTTTTCCAGGCCTTCCCGATAGCGTTCCAGGGTCGCTTCGTCGGGATCGAGGATCACGCACCCCCGGTCGCCGTCGACGATCACCATCGTGTTGGCGCCGACCTGGTCCAGGAACGTGCCGATGCCGACGACCGCCGGAAGTTCCAGCCCCTTGGCGACGATCGCGGTGTGCCCGCCGGGGCCTCCGGTCTCGGTGCAGAAGCCTTTGACGAACTCGCGATCGAGGCTTGCCGTTTCGCTGGGCGTCAGGTTGTGCGTCAGCACGATCACCGGTCTTTCGACGTCGGCCAACGGCTGGCGTTTGACGGCCCCGAGCGCCTGCAGCAACTGCTTTTCGATGTCGAGCACGTCCTCGGCGCGCTCGGCCAACAGGTCGCTTTTCAAGCGTCGCAGGGCGGACGCGTAGTTGTGCAGGACCTGGCTGACGGCATATTCGACCGACTGTTGCTGCTGGGTGATCCGCCGTTCCAGTTCCGCGGTCAGCCGCGGGTCATGCAGCATCTGCAGCTGGGCGGCGAAGATATCAGCGGTCGAATCTCCCAGCTTGGCGGCGGTCCGCAAGCGATTGGCCTCCAGGCCCTGCGAAACCTCTTCCACCGCACGGCGCAGCCGCTCGTATTCCGCTTCCGCGTCGGCAGAAGCGATCAGGCAGCGCGGGATACTGTAGCCGTCGCCGTCCAGCACTAACGCGGGACAGATGGCGACGCCAGGTGAAACGGGGATTCCGTGAAGCTCGACCATCGGTTGCCGAGATTCGACACGTTCGGCGGATCACTGCGAGGGAACCGATCAGGGCTCCCGGGGGGAAGCCGCGGGAAGCCGGTTCGCGGGACTCGCATGTGCCCCAAGCGTTTCGAAGTCTTCGGATTTTTATCGGTGCAGTGGGCAGCGGAAGCCCGAGCGGGCGGTGGCGATCAAGGGCCTCTGGCAGGAGGCAGGCCAAGCCCGACGCGTCGGGTCCTGCTGCTCCGCCCTCGGCACGACCTGACGTCGCCCGTTATTCCGATTCCGCTCCCTCGGGTTCGTAAAAGCCGTTGTCGAATAGCTTCACAATCGCTTCGACCGCTTGTTCGGCATCGCTTCCTTCCACCGTCAGACAGAGCTCAGTCCCACATTCGGCCCCGAGCGTCATCAAGGAAAGGAAGCTTTCACAGTCGGCCGGCTCCTCATCCTTCCAAAGGGTGATCTTGGCTTGAAAGAGCGCGGCTTGTTCGACCAGCAGTCGCGCGGGACGCATGTGCAACCCTTGCGGATTGCTGACGACCACCGTGCGACGCAGGGGCTGGTTGCTCATGGATTCGGTTGCGATTGAATGACAACGGTGCCGCTACGGCGGCAGGCCAATAATGTTTCGATTCGGTGACAAATCGCGGGGGAGTGAAAAGGAAGCTCAGGAGGCGAACTGGTTGTTGTCCGCTTCATCCAGTAACTGTTTGATGTCGTCGGTGGTCTTGCTCTGCTTCAAGAACCGGCAGAAGGCATCATCGCGGAGTTGCCGCGAGATATTTTCCAAAGCCCGCAGATGGTCCCCGGGTCGTTCCGGCGGGCTGACCAGGAGGAAAAAGAGCTGCACGCGTTCGCCATCCAAGCTCTCGAAGTCGACCCCGTCGCCGCTGACCCCGACGGTCCCGACCAGTTTGTTGACGCTGGGGTGCTTGGTATGCGGGACCGCGACCCCGCGTCCGATCCCCGTGCTGCCCAGTTCCTCACGCTTCATGATCGCCGCCACGATATCGTCTTTTTCCTCGGCGTTGATCTCCCCGGCGTCCAGCAGGGATTGCACCAGCTCGCTGATCACCGCCTCTTTGTCGTCGGAGGTCAGCTCCGAACGGATCGCAGGGACACTGATAAAGTCAGAAAATTTCATCGAATGGACTCCTTGGGACACGCTCCCCCCGCCCTCCGGCCAGGGATGCCTCGTCGCATCAAGACCCGCTGGGGCCGACCGAAAGAACGCGTCAAGTTGAATGATTATGCTTCTTCTTCAGGCTCGACCGACGGATCCAAATGCTTGATGCCCGTCGCCCGATGACCCGTTCGTTTTTCTTTTCGCCGCCGCAGCTGCTGCTCGATTTTGGGGATCACCAAATCGAGGGCCCCGATCACGGTCGTCGCCTGCGAGGAGGCCACGCAGTCAGGGGCATGCTCCGCCGAAACCTTGATCTCCACTTCCGGATGGGTCAGGTCTTTCAGGTCGACAATCACCAGGATGGCCGTCGCCCGATCGCACAGACGCCGCAATCGCTCCGCCTTCTCTTCGATCAGTCGCTGGTCACCAGGCTGGAGATCCCCATGACGGGCGGAAACGCTAACCTGCATTGATTGGCTCTCGTTGTTTTCGCGGCGGATGTCGGTGAAAGGAGAGGAGGGCGAGGCGACCGCCGCAGAGGCGGGCCGCACGCGACCTGTTGATGACGCCACAGCATACGGTAGATTCGCTCGCAGCGTAAGCGCCAGATTTTAGCATTCGCCCCGGGGCCGTTGTCTATGGCAGATACGCCCCGGCTGGGACCAGGGTTCGAGAGCGGTTTTTCCGGATCGGCCGCCGCGTCGCGCGGGAAAAAGCTCGCCCCAAGGCTGCAAAACGCCCGAAAAACAGGGTGCCCGGCGGTTTCGCGACTAGCGTGAGGGCTTCGCTCCTGCCCCTCGATCCCCCCCCTCGATCCTCGTCTCGCTGGGACCGCCCCCTTGCCCCCTTCCTCGCCGCCGGCTGCCCCGGCCCCACGCCGGACGGCCACCTGGGGGGTGCTGGTCGGCTGCCTGGTCGTCGCCGGCCTGCTCGCCCCGCTGCCCTTTCGCGGCCGCTTGTTCGAAGGGCTGACCGACGCACTGCACAGCCCGGTGTTTGCCACGCTCGCCTGCGCCAGCCTGCTGGCCCTGCGCCGACTCGGCTGCCGGTCGCTGGCGGGCGAATTCGCCACCGCCGGGGCCCTGATCGCCTGCGGCGCGGCCCTCGAATGGCTGCAAACCTTCTCCGGCCGCTCGCCCGCCTGGCACGATGTGGTCGCCAACGTCGCCGGAGTTTCGGCGGGAACCCTGTTG
>CAYNVI010000109.1:0-11067 GCA_964400585.1 uncultured Pirellulaceae bacterium
GGAGCAGTGGCTGGCGGAATATGGGCTCGAGGCGGCCGGCACACGCCTGATCCTCGCCGGCATCGCCTTTGTCGCCATCCTGTTGGTGATCTACGCCGTGCGGGGCGTGCTCCTGTGGCGGATGGCCAAATGGTCGGAGAAGACCACTACGGTGTGGGACGGCGCGGCGGTGGCGGCGTTACGGAGCACGGGATTTTGGTTTGTGCTCGCGGTTGCCGCGTTTGGGGGTAGCTTGTTCCTGGTGCTTCCCGAGCCGAGCGAGCGTTACCGCATGGTCATCAACACGGCGATGATCCTGATCCTGTTGTTGCAAGGTGCCATCTCAGGGAACGTCTTCATCAGCGAAGCGGCGTTCCGCTACGGGGAACGCCGCCGCCACAATGACCCTGCCGCGACGATGACGATCTCCGCCTTGGCGATGCTCGGCAAGCTGGTGTTGTTCGTGGTGCTGGTGCTGCTGGCGCTGGACAACATGAACGTCGACGTGACGGCCCTGGTCGCAGGCTTGGGCGTGGGCGGGATCGCCGTCGCCTTGGCCGTTCAGAATATCCTCGGCGACTTGCTGGCTTCGCTTTCGATCGTCTTCGATAAACCTTTCGTGCCCGGCGACTTCATCGTGGTCGGCGACCACATGGGGACCGTGGAAAAAATCGGCTTGAAGACGACCCGTTTATCGAGTTTGACCGGCGAGCAGCTGGTCTTTGCCAATAATGACCTGCTGCAAAGCCGCATCAGCAATTACAAGCGAATGCGGGAACGAAGGGTGGTCTTCCCCGTCGGGGTGACCTACGACACGCCGCGGCCGATGCTCGAGGCGATCCCGGGACTGCTTCGGGAGAGTGTGGAGACGCAACAAGACGTGCGTTTCGATCGCGCACACTTTAAAGACTTCGGGGATTCGGCGCTCAACTACGAGACGGTCTATTACGTGCTCAGTCCCGACTTCAACGTCTACATGGATTGCCAGCAGGCGATCAACCTGGCGATCCATCAACGTTTCGAACAGCGCGGCATCGAATTCGCCTTCCCCACCCAGACGCTGTACCTGCAGAACCTGCAGAAAACGGCGGGCGCGTCGGCTGCCCCCTGACGAGCGCAGGGGCAGCTTCGACCAGCGAGTGATTCGTCACGCCGCAGCGCGGACGAATTCCCCTTGGATCGCTTCGACCAGATCGGAGCCCACCCGGGGCAGGCCATGCTGGGCTGCCGTTTGCATCGCTAGCTCGGCGAGTTGCCCGATCACGGCGATCCGCCCCTCGGCCAGTTCGTGCAGCCGGATCATCGCGCTGTCGGTGAAGACCTCGGTGGAACCTCCCGCCGCGGCCAGCATCTCGTGGACGAAGTCGAAGGTATCGCTGACGTCGAGCGGTTCCAGATCGATCCGCAGCGGGCAGCCACCGAGCGCGGTCGCCAATGGGCCGGCCTCGGCGCACGACGTGGTCACGATCGCCGTGACCCAAGCGTTTTCGGACGTCAGCCTGCCGGCCCACGCGGCCGCTTCGGACGTCCCTTCGTCGATCAACCACAGCGTCCGGACCTGTTGCCGGGCCGAGGCGATCGTCCGGTCGAGCACGGCCTGCCACGGCGAAACGCAGGCTTCGGATGCGCCCAGCTGCAACGCGAGGGCAGCCAGCACGTCGTCGCCGCGATCAAGACGTCCGTGGGTCATCGCCACATCGACCGCCGTGTCGCCAAAGCCGGCACTCCCCGCCACGTGCCGCAGCAACCGCGTGGCACCACATCCTCCCTGATTGATCAGCAGCCCTGTGCTGTGGCCGCTGTCGACCAGATAGTGCAGCCGGGCAAGCGCCTCCCGCTGCGGACGGCCGGAAAAGAAATGAGCCGCTCGATCGAGACGAGCAAACGGGGAGTATTTCATCGACCAGTTTTCGTAAAAGGGCATATTCTTACCGCTGCGAATAGGCGTCGTTGGATCGTGGCTTCCCCCGACGGGTCGAACCAAGCCGGGGGATGCGTTACGCTCTGGCTGCCGAATTACCGTGCTGCCGAATACCGTGCTGCCGAATACCGTGCTGCCGGGATCCCCCCGGCGGAAACCTCGGGGTCGCCTTCCCGGCGGTTTCGGTTCGGTCCGAGCGGGCCCGCGAGAAGGGTCCGTCGACGGAGGGGCGCGACGATCGCCGGCAGGTCCGCCTCCGTGATCCCGACGAGAGGCAGAGCTCGCACATTCGCTATCGTCGGCACCCGTTACGTAACTTCTTCAATCATTCCTGCAATGACGCGTCGCTATTACGTCCCTGAGTTGCCCGCGGAAGCGGGCGCATTTCCCTTGCCCCCCGAGGAAGCCAAGCACGCGGCGGCGGTGATGCGGGTGCGCGCCGGAGACGCGGTCGATGTGTTCGATGGCCGCGACCGCGAGGGGGAGGCCCGCGTGATCGAGGCGAGCAAACGGGAAGTCGTTTGCCAGCTGGAGGCGGTCCGAACGGTCAGCCGCGAAGCGGCGACCCGCGTGACTGCCTGGGTCGCGCTGCCCAAGGGGGACCGCACCCGCCTGCTGGTGGAGAAGTTGACCGAACTCGGGGTCGACCGTCTCGTCCCGCTTCATTGTCACCATTCGCAAGGGAAACTGTCGGCCTCCGCCCGGCAAAAGCTGCAACGGTATGTGATCGAAGCCTGTAAGCAGTCGGGACGCAATCGTCTGATGGAGGTGGCGACACCGCAGACGAGTAACGAGGCCTTCGACCGCAGCGCGCAGTCGCCCGCCGGTGCCTCCCGCTGGTTTGCCGATCCCCAGGCCCTCACGGCGACACCCTCCGCAGCGGCAGGGCAGCCGGTCCACTTCGCCGTTGGTCCGGAAGGAGGCTTTTCCGAGGCGGAACAGCAGGCCGCCGCCGCCGCCGGCTGGCGCGGTTTTGGGCTGGGGCCGCGGATCCTCCGGGTCGAAACGGCGGCGATCTCGGTCGCGGCCCGGCTGCTGACCGATTGAACCCTGCCGTGGACGCCGATCCGCTGTCCGGTATCCTCGGCAGAACCGTCGGAACCGTCAGGCTCGCGGGCCAGGACTCGGCCCACGAGAGGGATCTCGGGGCGGATCGCTTGCCACCCCAACGGGGCAAGGCATGGTTGGGCAGACTCGATTCAATCTCGCTCGCCATGCCTTGGTTCGGCAGCCCCATGTCGTTTCTTCATCACCATGTGATCAACGCACGCCGCGTCCTCTTGCGTCCCCAGCGGGCCTGGCGGATGCAGCGGCTTGCGCGTCAGGGAGAGGCACCGATCATGGTGCCCTTCTACCATCGAATCGCGGATGAATCGCCCAACCCCTGGACGCTTTCTCGCGGCGATTTTGCCAGGCATCTGGCGTACGTCCGCAAGCGTTTTGACCTGATCGGGTTGGCCGAAGTGCAGCAGCGTCTCGAACAGCGGCAGAGCTTCTGTCCCGCCGTCTCGATCACGTTCGACGACGGCTATGCCGATAACTCGGCGTTCGCCCTTCCCTGGCTGATCCATCAACAGGTCCCCTGCACCTACTTCGTTGCGGTGGAGAACGTGTTGCGCGGCCAGCCGTTTCCCCACGACGTCGCTAATGGGCGTGCACTGATGCCCAATACGCTGTCGCAACTGCGGCAGGCGGCCGACGGCGGGATCGAGATCGGCCTGCATACGCGAACGCACGTCGATTGCAGCCAAGTCACCGATCCGGCGGTCTTGGAAGACGAGATTGTCACGGCGGCCAAGGATCTGAGTCGCCTGTTGGACCGGCCGGTACGCTACTTTGCCTTCCCCTATGGCCTGCCGGCGCAGTTGACCCAGGCGGCGATCGGCTGCGTCCAGCGGGCGGGACTCCGCGGCTTTTGCAGCGCCTTTGGAGGCTACAACCTGGTCGGTCAGGATACCTTTCATATCCGACGCTTCCACGGAGACGAGGACTTTGCCCGCTTCCGCAATTGGCTCGACTTCGATACGCGCAAGCTTCGTCAGACGCCGCGGATCGATTATCGATTGCCGGCCGATCCCGCTCCGCCTGGCGATCGCGACGGGGAAGGCGTGCCGTTGAGTGCTCCGGTGGGTTCGCCGCCGGGCGTGACGGCGACCGCTGCTGTCGATCCGCAGCAGGAGATGTTGGCATGAACACGAACATGAACATTCGGCACCTCTGGCGACATCGCCGCCGCGATCTCCCGACCTCGCCAAGACCGTTACGCGTTGCATTTTTGCTGACTAGCATGCCGGTGGGCGGCGCCGAAACGTTGTTGGTCAATCTGCTGGAGCGGATGGACGGTCGACGCTTTGCGAGCGAGGTGATCTGTCTGAAAGAGGCGGGACCGCTGGGAGAAGCGATCGCAGACCGCTTCCCGGTTCACAGCCAGTTCCTGTCGCAGAAATGGGACGTCGGCGTGTTACCTCGGTTGATCAAACACTTTCGAAGCGGCGAGCTCGACGCCGTGATCACGGTCGGGGCAGGCGACAAGATGTTCTGGGGACGGCTCGCCGCTTGGTTGGCAGGTGTTCCGGTGATTGGCAGCGCGCTCCATTCGACCGGCTGGCCCGACGGGGTGGGACGCTTGAATCGCTGGCTGACGCCCTTGACCGATTTCTTCATCGGGGTGGCCGACAGTCACGGTGAATTCATGCGTCAGGTGGAACGCTTTCCGCATGCCAAAGTCCATGTCGTCCGCAACGGGATCGACACGGGACGCTTTCGCGCCGACGAGCAAGCTGCGGCGAGCTTGCGCGAGGAATTAGCGATCGACCCAGCGGCCCCGGTGGTCGGCACCGTCGCCGCCCTCCGACCCGAAAAGAATCATCGGATGTTCGTCGAAGTCGCCGATCGTGTGTTGCAGCGGTTGCCACAAACGCATTTCGTGATCGTCGGCGATGGTCCAGAGCGATCGGCGATCGAGCAAGCGTGTCGCACCTGCGGGCTGACCGATCGGGTCCATCTGCTGGGAACGCGACATGATACGGATCAGATCCTGCCCGGCTTCGATCTGTTCCTGCTGACTTCGGACAATGAGGCCAGCCCGGTTTCGATCCTCGAAGCGCTGGCCTGCGAGGTTCCCGTGGTCAGCACCGACGTCGGGTCGATCGCCGAAACGGTCAAGGAGCAGGAAACCGGATCGTTGGTTCCGGCCGGCGATGCGGCGGCGATGGCCGCAGCGGTCTGCCGGCTGCTCCCCGACAAGGCGACCCGTCGCGCCTGGGGACAAGCGGGACGCCAGCGCGTCATGACCACCGCCTCGCTGCAGGCGATGGTCGAAGGGTACGAGCGATTGATCGCGAGCTGCTGGGAACAAGCGACGCACCGGCTTCCCGCCGCGAAAGCAAAAGGAGGGGTTCTGCGGATGAAGAAACACCATCGTGCTCGTGCTCAGTGAAACGGTGCTCGTGCTCGTAATCGAATTCCACGACACACTCGACTGCCGGCTGAGTGACGCCGGCGAACTTCATCGCCATTCGAGTCCGCACGCGAACCATTCGTTTCAACCGAGCGACTTCGCTGGGTCCATCGCGGGCTCCCCGTTAACCGTCACGAAGAGGTGTCCGTCCGCCTTTTTCGGCGGAGGGGGGACATGGTTATTAGCTCAGTTAGCTGCACTGAAATGGCCGTGATGCCGAAAGCTCGCTGCTGACCTGCTTAACCGTGCACCAATTCGTGGAAGCGCTGCATCAATTGCAACGTGATCGGTCCCGGCTTGCCGGTTCCTAAAGGCCGACCATCAAGCCGCACGACCGGAACCACCTCGGCGGCACTGCCCGTCAGGAAGCACTCGTCGCTGATGAAAATGTCGTGTCGCGTGAAGGGGATTTCCGCGGTCACGATCCCGGCCTGCTGGGCCAATTCCAAGACCGCGTTCCGCGTGATCCCCTCCAGAATCCCCGCATCGATCGGTGGCGTCAGCAACCGCCCGCGGCGGAGGATGAACAGGTTGTCGCCGGTGCATTCGGCGACTTCGCCCTTGTGGTTCAACATCAACGCTTCGACGCAACCGGCGCGGAGGCCCTCCATCTTCGCCATGATGTTGTTCAAGTAGTTCAGCGACTTGATCCGCGGGCTGAGCGCCGCCGGGTGATTGCGGATGGTCGCCGCCGTGACCAGTTCCAAGCCCTCCCGATAGAACTCTTCGGGATAGAGCGCGATCGAGTCGGTGATAATGATCACTTGCGGATCCTGGCAACGATTCGGATCGAGCCCCAAGGAACCGCTGCCGCGGGTGACGATCAAGCGGATGTAGCCGTCTTTGATCCCGTTGGCCGCCAAGGTCTCCTGGACCGCTTTGCCCATCGCCTGCTTGGTCATCGGGATCTCTAGATGGATCGCACGGGCCGATTCCCAGAGCCGATCGAGATGTTCCGTCAGACGGAAGACACGACCGCTGTAGCTGCGCATCCCTTCGAACACGCCGTCGCCATACAGCAGGCCGTGATCGAAGACGCTGATTTTGGCGTCGGCTTTGTCGTAAAGTTCACCGCCGATGTAAACCTGAAGAGCCATGGTCGTTGAGATCTGGAGCGAGGAAGAACCACCACGTGGACGTTTGCGGGCGAGACCGCGTCACCGCCGCACCGACAGAAGCCAATCGCGTCGGCGCGTCGCCCAGTATAGGCATCCCTGGGAAGCGGCGAAACGCCGGCGAGGAAGCCAGCGGCTGCGAGGCGGGCCCCCCTCGGGCACTCGGCTGGTCGTTATGCATAAGTGCCACTCCGGAAACCCCCTCACCCTAACCCTCTCCCCCAAAAAGCCGGCGAACATTGCGTGTCAAAATAGAACGCTCCGAGCGCCGGCTTTTTGGGGGAGAGGGAAAAAAAACAGCCTCATCCGAGATGGGTGTAACTGACAAGGCCACTGTGGGCCTCGCTGGCGACCGAATGCGCTGAGCGGTGCTCAGGCGGCGCTTGACGCGGTGGCTTGCTCGGCTCGCGGGAGGCTCTCGGCGCGCTCCTCGACCTCGACCTCCACCTCGTCTGCGTCTGCGTCTGCGGCGAGCCGACCGCTGACCAGCCGGACCGTGCGGTCCGCAGCGGCCGCGATCGCGTCGTCATGCGTAACCATCACGATCGTTAAACCGTCGACCTCGTTCAGGTCCCGCAGCAGATCCAGGATCGAACGTCCGGTTTGCCCGTCGAGATTTCCGGTCGGTTCGTCCGCCAACAACACTGTGGGATCCGACATCAATGCCCGTGCGATCGCCGCCCGCTGCATCTCGCCGCCACTCATTTCTGCTGGCTTGTGCTGCATCCGCTCGCCCAGCCCGACGCGTTCGAGCAACCGCGTCGCTCGCTCGCGATGCACGCGACGCGTGCGCAGGAAGCCGAGCATGCTGTTGCCGATCATCGAGGGCATCAGCACGTTTTCCAGGGCCGTCAGCTCCGGCATCAGGTGGTAAAACTGAAAAATGATCCCGATGTCGTGATTCCGATAGCGGTCGCGTTCACGCCGCGACGCGTTATCGATGCGCTCGCCGTGGTACAGCACTTCGCCCTGATCGGGGCGATCGAGCGTCGCCAACAAGTGCATCAGCGTACTCTTCCCGCTGCCGCTACGCCCCACCATCGCCGTCACTTCTCCGGGCAAGATCTCCAGGTCGACACCCCGTAGGACGGGGACTTCCAAGCGGTCCTTGCGGTACGACTTGAACAGACCGCGGGCTTCCAGGACGGGTTTCAATGACATGCTTGGCAACAGGTTGGAAGGATCGGAAAGGAAAGGACGCAAAGCCCGCTCGCGGCACGGCACTGGTTACCGCGAACGCTGACAGGGCGAACGCTGACAGGGCGAACGCTGTCGCCGTCTGGACGGCCTCACTCGTAACGCAACGATTCGACCGGATGCATGCGGGCTGCCCGCAGGGCCGGCAAGACACTCGCCATCGTGGCGATGGTGACGGCTCCGAGCATCACCCACACCAGGGTCAGCGGTTCGATGATCGTGGGGATCTCACTGAAGTAGTAGATCGTCGGATCGAAGACTTCCTGCCCGGTCGCTTTCTCGATCAAGGCGGCGATCTCGTTGATCTGATCGACAAACAGCAAACCGCCAAGCAGGCCCACTCCCGAACCGACCGTCCCCAGCAGCAAGCCGTAGCTGAGGAAGATGCTCATCACGCCCCCTCCGGAAGCCCCCAATGCTTTCAGCGTGCCGATGTCCCGCGTCTTTTCGACCACGATCATGAAGAAGGTCGCCAAGATCCCGAAGCCGGCCACCGCGATGATCAAGAACAACAGGATGTTCAGGATCGTCGTCTCCAGCTTCACCGCCGACAGCAACGGGCCCTGCATGTCTCGCCAGGTTTGGATGTTGTAGGCGAAGCGGTCGGGCGGGAAGCGTTTCCGCAGCGTATCGCGCACCGCGTTCAGGCTGGCCCCTTCGACCAGCTTCAACTGGATCGTGGTCACGCTCCGCGTCCCGCTGGCCGGGTCGATCATCCCGCGGAGGTCTTGCAGTTTGTCGATGCGGCAAAAGGCAAAGGTCGAATCGTATTCGCTCATCCCCGATTCGTAGAGATCGACGACCGTGAACTTCTGGCTGACCACTTTCGGATAATCGGTCGAGGCGTTGGGGAACATCAATTGGACGTCGTCCCCGGGACGGCAGTAGTAATAATCACGCACCTTGTCGGCCGCGTCCCGCATTTTGGTGCTGACCGTGGCGATCCCCAGCACCAGGCCGGGAAAATCGGTCAGTTCTTCAGGTCCCTGCCCCGACTCGCCGGCCAACATCTGATCGGCCGAGACGCTGGCGACTTCTTCGGAGCCAGCCTCGCCGCCCGGCAGTCCGATCTGCATCGAAGGACCGCTGGCGGCCGCATCGGGAGCCGCCGCCGCGTTTCCTTGCAAGCGTAATTGTTCGGCCTCCAGCCGCGCCCGCTCTTGGGCGATCTCGCGCTGATAGGCGAGCCGGGCTTGGCGATACTCGGTCCCCGATTCGGGGAAGAAATCTCGCTCGGGCGCGTAGCCTCCATCCCGCAACTGGAACGAAACCTGTTGCCGATTGGAAGGGTGCAACAAGTACTTGCCAAAATCGCTGACTTGATCGTAGGTCTGCGGGTCGAGCCCGGTCAGGTTGACCTGGTGGCGAATCATCTGGCCGTTGTGCTGGACCCCCAAGACCGCCGGCACGTGGACGCAGTAGGTCGACCCCTCGACCTGATCACCGACCAGCCGATTGATCTCTTCCATATGCGAGGCAGGATCGACCAGGCCACCGCTGGCGTGGCATTCGATCACGATATCGGACGCCAACGAGTGCATCTTTTCATGCATCTCGGCCGCGAAGCCCGACATTACGGCGTTGACCACGATCAGGGTCGCGACCCCCAGGGTGACGCTGATGACCGAGGCCAACGCGATGTAGCGGGTCCGCAGATAGCGGAGACAAAGCAACCAACGATACATAGCTGATCCTTCAGCGTGATTCGTGTCCCCGACGCGACCGATCGGCCGGGGCGAAGGGCCGTCTCCACGGCCCTCGGCAGCACCAGGCGACGGGCCCTCCGGCTGCGACGGTCGGCCGGACCGTCGCGGAAAGCCCGCCGGACAAAAGTGTAGGGGGAGTGTACGCGGGCCGCGGAGCTCGCGTAAAGCTCAGCTTTTTTAACCGCAACAGGAGCGGATCGCCTCCCGCACCGCCCCGCTGGCGATCCCCTCGACCAGCTCCACGTGGCCCAGTCGGGTCGGCAGGATAAAGCGAAGCTTGCCGTGCGAGACTTTCTTATCGCGGGCCATCACCGGCAACATCGCCTCCGGCTCGGCACCCGACCAGCTGATCGGTAACTCCAGTTGTTCCAGCAGGGCCGCCTGCCGGGCCACGAAATCGACATCGACCCGCCCCAGCGAAAACGCCATGTGGGCCGCCATCTGCATCCCCACCGCCACCGCTTCGCCGTGCAAAAACGTTCCGTAGCCGGCCGTCGCCTCGATCGCGTGGGCGAAGGTGTGCCCGTAGTTCAAGATCGCCCGCCGCCCGCTGATCTCCCGCTCGTCTTCGACGACGACGTCGGCCTTGATTTGACAACAACGGGCGATCGCTTCGCGCAAGGCCTCGCTATCGCGGTGCAGCAGGCGGTCGGCCAATTCCTCCAGCCGAGCGAAAAAATGAGCGTCGGCGATCACGCCATATTTGACCACTTCGGCCAGCCCGCTCAAGAAAATCCGGTCGGGCAAGGTATCGAGCGTCTTTGTATCGATGGCGACGAGGTGCGGCTGCCAGAAGGCCCCCACCATGTTTTTGGCCGCCGGCAGGTTGATCCCGGTCTTCCCGCCGACGCTGCTGTCGACCTGGGCCAAGAGGGTCGTCGGCACCTGCACCAGGCGGATCCCCCGCACGAAGGAGGCGGCCGCGAACCCGGCCAGGTCGCCGATCACGCCCCCGCCAACCGCCACCACCACCGATTGACGGTCGGTTTGGAAATCGAGCAGCTGCTGCCATACCGCCGCGAGCTGTTCGACCGACTTGCTCCCTTCGCCACTCGGCACCTCGCAGCGATCGACTCGGACCCCCGCGGCGGTCAAGGAAGCCACCAACGGGTCGGTCCAGCTGGGCGTGATCGCCGCGTCCGAAATCACCACCAGATGGGTCGCGTCGGGGACCGCCGCCAACAAGGCGGGGGCGAGCTCGGACCACCAATCGGTACCGATCGCGATCTCGTAACCCCGCGGCGAGACGGGAACGTGCAAACGCTGCGGGGCCACCTTGGGGCGGCGAGGACTTTGCCGGTTCGATACCATGAATCAAATCACCAGGGTCGCGGGGCGGCGCGGATGGGAGGACCAAACCGCCATCGTAGCGGTCTCGCCCTTGATGGGAATCGGAGTCGCCCGCCGCTTTCCCCGTTCCTCACTAGGCTTTGTCAGAAAACTGAAAAACTGCTCGCGTAGCGACTCCGCTATGTCCCTTCTCCCTCGCCGCGCAGCGAATCGCGGGGGGGAAGGAAAGGATGAGGGGCGGTTTTCTGACAGAGCCCAATCACCCGAGAGCTTTTTGATGTCCGACAACCCCGCGCCCACCGCGGCCCTGGAAGATCACGACAATTCCGTGCAGACGGGGCGAAACGAACCGACCAGCCCGCATTTTTCGCTCCGCCGTTGGCTGCTGATCGTGGTGGT
>CAYNVI010000110.1:0-11035 GCA_964400585.1 uncultured Pirellulaceae bacterium
ATCGGGCGACCGCGAATTCGAAACCTTCCAGTTGCCGGTCGAAACGGCCCAGCAACTGATCACCGCCGATGAAATCATCGATCAGGTGACGCTCCGCCAGATGCCGCCGGAGGATGCCGAGCAGCCGACCGATGAGGCGCGTCTGGCGATGCTCGATGCGCTCCGCCAGGGCGTCCGCGTGAGCCGCGACCAGTTCCGCAGTTCGGGCGGGCGGACGGTGATGCGGCGGCTATCCCAACGCGAATACGAGAACACGCTGGCCACTTTGTTTGGCCGCCGCGTCGATACGCTGGGGCTGACCGCGGACTTTCCGAGGGATACGACCGATGGCCCGATGGACAACATCGGGGCCTCCCTGGTGACCTCGGGCTTTCTGCTCGATCAGTACTTTCTGGCGGCCAGCCGGCTGGTGGAGACGCGTCTCGGGAAATCGGACGTCGAGCCGCAAACGTGGCACTTCACCGATAATTTCCGGCAGTACGAAGAACTGAGTGGCGCGCACCGGCAGGTCTTCCAGTACGAGTACCTCTGCCTTTACGAACAGCCCAACACCGATACGCGGCAGGGCGGTTACGGACACATCGAGGACTTTTTGGAAGGGGTGCCGGTCTCCGGGCTTTACGACATCGAAGTCCACGCGCAGGCCATGCACCGCGACACCCATTACGATCCGAAAATTTTCCGCATCGATTTCTCGGAGCCCTTCCAGCTGGCCGTCGTCCCCGGCGATGCGACCAAGGGACACATCCATTACCCGCAAGCGATCGAACCGATCCTGGGGCGGGCCATCGTCCCCGATGAGCAGCCGGCATGGCTGAATTTCCAGGTCTGGTTAGAGGCCGGACAGACGCCGCGTTTCATCTTTCCCAACGGCCCCTACGAATCGCGGGCGTCGGTGATCGAGGTCAACCGCCGCTACAAGGACGAGTTCGATCCCGAGACCTATCGCGCGGGGGTGAGCCGGACGCATATTCTGCGTGAGGGCGCGTTGCCGCACATCCGGATCGGGGAAATCAAGGTCCACGGCCCCCTTGAAGAACCACACGGGGGCGAGGAGGAATTAGCCGTTTTCGGAAAGCAAGGGTTTCAGGCAGATCGCCCGGTCGAGCAGCTGTTCGCCTTCGGCCGGCGTGCCTACCGGCGTCCTTTGAAAAAAACCGATCGTCAGCGGATCGAATCGATTTACCAACAGCGACGGTCCGAGGACGCGAGCCCGCGTCAGGCAGCGCTCGATACGCTCAAGATGATCCTCTGCTCACCATCCTTTATCTACCTCAGCGAGATCACGCCAGAGGACGAAACGTGGCTCCGTCCCCACGATCTCGCGGCGCGGCTCTCCTATGCGCTCTGGGCGGCGCCCCCGGATGAGGAACTGTTTGCGGCAGCCGAGTCGGGCCGGTTGAGCGAGCCGGCCACGCTGAAGCGCCAAGTCCAACGCTTGCTCGACGACGAGCGATCCGAGGAATTCGTCCGCGGCTTCCTCGATAGCTGGCTGAACCTGCGTGGCATCGGGAACCTACCGCCGCCCCGCAAGGCCGCCGTCGAATACTACGCGGAGAACCTCCCCGAATCGATGAAGCGGGAGACGCGGCTGTTCTTTCGGCATTTGCTCGAAGAGGACGGTCCGGTGAGCGATTTCCTGGATGCCGATTACACCTTTGTCGACAAACGCCTCGCCAAGCTGTACGGGTTGCCCGAGCGAGAAACGCTTCGCTTGGCCGATGGTTTCCAACGCGTCCCGGTGGCAAAGAACGCGCAACGCGGCGGCCTGTTGGGAATGGCCAGTGTGCTGACGGTCAGTGCCAATGGGGTGGAAACCTCGCCGGTGACACGCGGGATATGGGTGATGGAACACCTCCTCGGCACGCCTCCGTCTCCTCCACCCGACGTCGTCCCTTCGATCGATGCCGACGTCAGCGGAGCGACCACGATTCGTGAAAAGCTGGCCAACACCGCGAAGACAAGACATGTTACGTTTGTCATCGCAATATCGATCCGCTCGGCTTTGCGCTGGAAACGTTTGATCCGATCGGACGTTGGCGAACCAAGTACCCGAAGGCCAAGGGGAGCGGGGACGCGGCCAAGATCGATGCCTCGGGCAAGTTGCCGTCGGGAGAAGCGTACGCCGATTTTGCCAGCTTCAAGCAGGTGCTGCAGTCGAACCGGCGAGAGCTGTTTGCCCGCAGTCTGATCGAGCAGCTGCTCACCTACGCGACAGGCCGGCACATGGAAGAGACCGATCGCTTCGAGATCGACGACATCCTGGCTCGTCTGCAAGCCGACGGCGGCGGCCTGCGAAGCATGGTGATCGAAGTCTTGACCAGCGAAACCTTCCGGTCGCGGTAGCGAACCGTTCCGAACGGAGGGCGGTTTTCTGACAGCGCCTAAGCGGAATCGCGGCTTTCAGATCGATTCATTGCAGCAGCGCTTGCAGGTCCTCGGTGGTCAATTGTCCGATCAAGCTTTTGTTTTCATTGACAATGGCGTCGGCCAGATCGCGTTTCGTATTCTGCAGCTCGATGATCTTTTGCTCGACCGTCTGCTGACAGATGATCCGGTAGGCGTTGACCGCTTGCGTTTGGCCCAACCGATGGGCGCGATCGATCGCCTGGGCCTCGACGGCGGGGTTCCACCAAGGATCGAGAACAAACACGCATTCGGCCGCCGTCAGGTTCAACCCGTGACCGCCGGCTTTCAAACTGATCAAGAATAACGGACAGTCTGGATCGGATTGAAACCGTTCGACCTTCTGCCCGCGTTGGCGTGTCTTGCCGTCCAGGTACTCGTACTGCCATCCTCGCGCGTCGAGATCTTGGCGAAGCAGGCCCAGCAGCGAGGTGAACTGGGAAAACACAATCGCCTTGCCGCCTTTCTGCTGCAATTCGTCCAACCGCAGCAGCAACTGGTCGATCTTGGCGCCACGCACATCGCTGTTCGGATCGACCAATCGTGGGTCACAAGCGGCCTGGCGAAGTCGTAGCAGCGCTTCCAGGACATGGATCTTGGCCTTCTTGATTCCCAGCTCTTCGACTTTGTTGCTGAGATGAAGGCGATAGTGTTCGCGGAGCTGGTCGTACAAGGAGCGCTGCTTGCTGCTCATCTCGCAGGAGAGCGTCTGCTCCACTTTGTCTGGCAATTCCTTCAGAACTTCGCCCTTGGTTCGCCGCAAAATGAACGGCTGAAGCGACGTGGCGATCTTCTGGACCTGTTCTCGTTGTGCCGGATCGTCCATTTTGGGAAGCCGCACTGGGGCAGCTTTGCCGTTGCCGAGCATGCCCGGGTTGAGAAAATCGAAGAGCGACCACAGGTCCCCCAAATGATTCTCCACCGGAGTCCCGGTCATCGCCAGCCGGTGCTCGGCTGGCAACAGCCTGGCGGCCCGGGCGACGAGGCTGCCGGGGTTCTTGATCGCTTGAGCCTCGTCCAGGATCGCGTAGTCGAAAGAAAGCTGGGCCAGTAGCGAAGCATCGGCCCGCATGGTCCCGTAGGTGGTCAGCAACACGTCAACCGATTCGGGAGCCTCGGCAAAGGCATCCCAGTCGTCGGTCCGTCCGGTGCCCGTGTGATTGCGAATTCGCAGCTTGGGGGTAAACCGCGCCGCTTCATCGAGCCAATTGAAGATCAGACTGTTTGGCACGACGACGATCGACGGCTTGCGAGGTTCCCCATGCGCGGTCCGCCGCTTGCGTCGCGATTCCAGCAGGGCGAGTACCTGGATCGTCTTGCCCAGTCCCATGTCGTCGGCGAGGCAACCGCCGAACCCAAGTTTCTGCAGGAAACGAAGCCAACCGAGTCCGCTGCGTTGATAATCGCGGAGTTCCCCCGCAAACGATTTCGGTGCAGCGACTGGTTTGATCCCGTCCAATTTTTTCAGTTCGCGCACGAAACGCGCATAGTCGCGATCCCGCTGCACATCCGGTTGCTGTTCCAACAACGAATCCAACAACAGGGCCTGCGAGCGGTGGAAGCGGATGGCACCGTCGACCGACTGGCCATGATCTTGGACGCCGGCAAATTTGGACAGCCAGTTTTCCGGCAGCATGCCCACGGTGCCGTCATCCAACCGAATGGTCCGATCGCCGTTTCGGACCGATTGCAAAAGCTTCGGCAGCGAGGCCCGGGTTCCTTCAAAAGAGACGTCGGCTTGCAAGTCAAACCAGTCGACACCGCTGTGGATTTGGATGTCGAAATCCGTAGCCCTGCGAAGGGGAGCTTCGTTGGCTTGGACCTCCCAGCCGGCTTGTTGCAATGCTTCGACGACCGGCAGGAAGCGTTCCGGCGGCAATTCCATCTGCCGGTCCGACCCGTCCTCGGAAAATCCGAATTCGCGTGGGTCGATCGCGGCCAACGCCTGTTGCTCGGCCGCCCAGTTGCGACGGTACAGTTGTCGTTCGTCCTTGTCGAACCACCACCGTACGGCCGAGTCAAACGGCAACTCGGTGTGCGGATATCGGGCGGTGGTCGAAATCGCGAAATGGGTCCCTTGGGCTTCCGTCTGCTGCAACTGGCATGTCGGGATCGGGTCGGGGGTTTGCTGAGGCATCTGCAACGCCTCTTCGACGACCAGGTCGACATCACCAGAGGATGACGAGAGGGCCTCCAAGCAAGTGGCCAGACTGCGGCGAGGTACCTCGATCGCACCGGTCTTGCGCCACGCTTCCATCGAGGCGATGCGTCGAGGTGTCATCGTGACCAGGCAGGTGTAGATCGGCTCTGCAGCCCCTCGCATCTCGTCCTCCGCTGCGGTCGGGCTGCCCTCCTCGGCCGCCGGTGCGTCGGGGTCGTCGCTGGCGGGCTCGTCGGCGGTACCGGGGTGACCGGCCGCGCCCTCGCTCGGTTCCTCGCTCGGTTCCTCGGTCGACGCGGCGGTCCGGGGCGGGGCTTCGCCTGGCGACGGGCACTGCACCAGCAGGCAGCCGATCTGGGAGGACCAAATCAGTTGATCGAGCGAGACTTGGCGCGATGCATCGATGACCAACTCGGGACGGATGATCAGCCGGGATCGCGAGTCCGGATCCGGGGCGATCCGTAGCCGAAAGGTGGCGTCTTGGTCGATTCGAACTTCGTCGACAGGACGCGCGTCTTCAAAGTTCTGCAGGGAATCGCCCAGCTTCCATGCGAAACGCCCGGTTTGGTGCATGGCCGCCAGTGTCTCTTTCAGCAGATCGGGAACGACCGCGTGCAGGCGATGTCCCTCGTCGTAGAATCTGAAGGGGCGGCTGGAGCGAACTTCGGGCTGCGGCTGTAACAAGGCAAAAACTTGCCGTTCCTGGTTGTCGGTGGTGCGTTGGATCTCCGAGCGGGTGATTTCCACGGCGACCGGCCGACCCCACTGCCCGTTGGATTTGCGTCCGCTGCGCATCGAAACCACCCGCAGTCCGGTCCCGTTGGCTGGGGCGGAAACGGAAAAAACGAACCAGTGCTGCGCCGAACAGGTCGAACTGGTAACCATTTCGGCAGGCAGCCCGCCGGGGGCCGCGGGCGCATCGCCGGACTTTGCCGCCACGATCTGATTCAGTTTGACCCGCCAGGCCGGCGGCTTGGACTTCCGCTTAGCGCCGCTTTGACCCGCCGCGGGTGGTGGGTTCGCGGCCGATGGACGCTCTCGCGAAGGAGCGGTATCCAGAGTCGATTGCAAGGGGGAACCGATCTCCACCGCGTCGGGATCTGCGGTAAACAAAACCAGCGGCTCGCTGGTGTCCCCCGGGCCGCTGTAGAGCAAATCAAACTTCGTCAGCGTCGCCCACACGTGCTTACAAGCGAATCCAGCTGCGAAGCGAGGGCAGTCGCAATAGACGTCCAAGGTCTCCCCGTCCAGACCGGAAAAATCGACCGCGACGCGGTATCGTTCCTCCCGGGAGCCGCGGACCGCGGCGATCAAGCCCAAGGTACCGACCTGCTGAAATCGCACTTTTTCCAGCATCGGGATTTGCTCGCCACGCTGTCGGTCTCCTGGGCCGAATTCATGCCGAGCGCGTTTGGTTAACATGATGTTTGCTCATCCGTTGAAGTCATCGTCTCGCAGCCGGAGGGCTTCGGCCAGCTCCCCCAAGTTTTACTTCAACTTGTCGCTCCGTCCCATACCCTTCGGCTGGTCCAGCCGAGCTGGCTGCGATCCGCTGCTCAGTCGGCGGCGCGTTGCGACCGCATGATGGAGGGTTCGCTCGGTTGGCCGTCGACCTGGTGGGGAGCGAATAGGGCTGGTTCCCGGGGGGCGGAGGCGGCGGTCGCGGGGGACGCCGCGCTGGCGGGTTCGGCAGGCATCGCGTGGGCCGCCGGGACGCGGTATTCATCGCGGGTCAGCGGATGCGGAGCGGTCTTGTCGCTGGTGAGGATGAGCTGCCAGAGGTGGCAGCGGCCGGTGCGGAAGGCGGCCCGAGAGGCATGCAAGTACAGCCACCACATCCGGGCAAAGGATTCGCTGGTCATCTTCTCCAGTTCATCGCGAGCCATCCCGAAGTTTTCGATCCAGCGGGCGAGTGTCAGGTCGTAGTGCTGCCAAAGATTTTCCAGATCGGCAACCAGCAATTTCGAGGAGGAGGCATGCCGGGTGATCTCGCCGAGCGACGGGAGATAACCGCCGGGGAAGATATTTCGTTCGATCCAGGGGTCGGGCGGCAGGGCATGCATCGTCCCGATCGTATGAAGCAAGGAGACACCACCCGGTTTCAGCCATTCACGCCACCGCCGTAGAAAGCGTCCATGACAGGCCTTTCCGACATGTTCGAACATCCCGACGCTGACGACCCGGTCATAGCGGCCCGTGATCTCTCTCCAGTCCGCGGTGTGCAGCGTCAGGCGGTCGCCGATGCCTCGCCGTTCCGCTTCCGCGCGAATGAACTCGCTCTGCTGCCGGCTAGGCGTTACCCCCACGCCGTGAACGCCATAGTGCTCGATCGCGTGAAACAGCAAGGCGCCCCAGCCACAGCCCACATCCAGCAGCGACTGCTCGGGTTGCAGCCTGAGCTTACGGCAGATCAGCTCGAGCTTCTGCGTCTGGGCTTGCTGGATGTCGTCCTCCGGGGTGCGGAAATAAGCGCAAGAATAAGACATCGAGGGATCAAGCCAGCGGCGAAAAAAGACGTTGCCTTGATCGTAGTGGTGGCGGGCGTTCCGCACCGCTTGGCCGCGGAGGATCGGTAGATTCTTAAAGTATCGGAGCCACTTTCTGGTACGAGTGGACATCCCTGCCGGTTGTTTCCAGAAGGCGTGCTGGAACGATTCCCCCAGCAGGGCTTGCAGGTCCCCGTCGATTCGCAGCCGACCATCGGTATAGCTATTCCCGAAGCCGAGCGAAGGGTCGGCGAGCAGGGCCAGCAGTACCGCCGGATCCCGCAGCTCCATCGTCACCCGCGGCGGACCCTGGCCCGTCTGGAAGCGGCGCCCGTCCCAGTATCGAATTTCAACAGGCGTTTCTTGCCAGATCGCAGCGCAGCGCCGTTCAAAGATCGGACGGAACAGACGGGACGAACTGCGTGAGGCGATTTGTTTGAACACAGGTGCTTCTCAAGAGCTGGAGGGAGCGGGCACGGGCGGGCTGCGGAGCGGATTGCAGGGTGGATCAAAAGGGCCGATTGCAGGGCCGATCAGAGGGCGGATGACAAGGCGGATCAAAGGGCGGGCCACGTAGCGGACCACAGGGGCGTGTTTCCGCGATGCGGCGGCCGGCATCAGGTCACGGCTGCTTTGGATCACGGCTGCCGTTGCCTACATCGCTGCCGCCCCTCGGGTGCAACGCGGGTGCAATGCATATGCCAACAGGGGGGCGGGCGATCCGCTCGGCCTCCTTGCGGGCTTTCCGACCCCCGCATCCCACGCTTGGGGGAAGATTTGCTGTTTTTGAAAAGCCGCCAGCGCTTTTTCGGCAATGCTGTGGCCACCCGGATCCGCATGTCGGGGAGGGTCCGGCAGACGGTTTGGCCGGCGAACGCCACGAGGATACCGCGGAGGCAGGCCAGCGCTTCTTCGACAAGCGGTGGATGCCGTGATTGTCGCTACCTCCGCTCACGCTACGATAAAAGGCCCGTCTTCCTCCTGCTCCTCCGGATTTCCACAGCGAACCCACAGCGAACCATGTGCGGACGATTCACACTGCGAACCCCGGCCAAAACGCTCGCCCAGCTGTTCGACGTGACGGTCCCCGACTTCGCTCCCCGCTACAACATCGCTCCCTCACAGGACGTCGCTGCACTCCGCTTCGATCGGGAAAAAGGGAAACGGGAGTTCGCGTTTCTCCACTGGAACTTTGTGCCGTTCTGGGCAGATGAGCCGAAAACCAAATATTCCATGATCAATGCGAGGGCCGAGACGGTCGCCGAAAAGCGCTCCTTTCGATCCGCTTTTCAAAAACGCCGCTGTCTGATCTTGGCGGATGGGTTCTACGAGTGGCAGGAGCGCAACGGCAACAAGCAACCCTACTTCGTGCATCTGAAAAACGATCAGCCTTTTGCGTTCGCGGGCCTGTGGGAGCATTGGAAAGGGGATGGCGAAGAACTCGAATCCTGCACGATCATCGTGACCGAGCCCAATGAGCGACTGGAGCCCATTCACGATCGGATGCCGGTGATCCTCTCTCCGGACGATTACGACCAGTGGCTGGATCCGGAGCCGAGCGACGAGCAACGCCTGCAGGAACTGCTCCGGCCCTACCCTGCTGAAGAAATGGAAGCTTACCCCGTCAGCACGCTGGTCAATAAACCGACGAACGACGTGGAGGAGTGTGTTGAGCCGGTGGCGGAGTGACTGAGCCGGTGGCGGAGTGACCGGGGCAACTGCCGCGGGAAGGAGGCCGCGCAAGTGAAGGAAGCGAGCACGTCGTCATGCCCCAGCTCAACGGAACTCCTGGATCCGCTCGGGGGCGACAGTGACCAGCCCGTCCGGCTTCTCCAAGTCGCTAGCGATCTTCGCGAGGAACTTGTTCGGAGCCACCCCCACCGAAGCAACCAACGACGTTTCGCTTTGGATTTCCTCCTTGATGCGGTGGGCGATTACCAGTTCATGAATGTGATCGACAGTTGCAGGACCGTCGCAATCGATACCCAAACCAAGTACGGCACCTGAGCCACGGCGACCCATTTGTAGTGCTTCCAGACCGTCACCATCATCCAGATGATCGTGGCCCAAACCACCAATATGTCCAGGGCCGCCAACGGCAAGTCCCGTAACCCGAACTGGATTGGCGTAAAAATCAAGTTGGCCACGAGATTGATGCCAAAGGGCAGAGCCACCCTCCAGGGGACCTTCTTCCTGATCGCCTGCACAAACACGAAGCCGAACGTGATCAGAATGATCGGGTAGAGAATCTGCCAAATCAGGCCGATGGTCGGCGGTGCTGGCGTCCACGATGGCTTCGCAAGTGCCTCATACCACTCCATCCACGTCATGCATTCACCCTTTGCTGTCTGAATTCCTCCGTTGAGAAAAGCTTTTGCCTTGCCACCCTTTCGCCGTAGGACTGCTGCCAGATCACGGTCACCACGGACGTCTGGCAAGAGGAATTTCTGGATGCCTTCCTAGAGGAAGACCAATCCTACCATCAACCGGATCAGCAGCACGGTGGCGGGAGCTTCCGTAGCAAGTATGCGGCGGGATTTCATCATCGATACCTCGGATTTCCGTCTATGGTAAGGTGAAGTTCGGTGGATTGCAGGAGGTTGGGAACGAAATCGACGAGGGCGGGCAATGAACATCTGGATAGAGCTTGGCTTGTTCGTCGCCGGACTCGTCCTGGTAATCTACTTCGCCGAGAAGCTGGTCAAGGGGGTGGTCGGCACCTCGGCGGGCTTCGGCGTTTCGGCGTTCGTCATCAGCGTCGTGTTCATCGGGTTTGACCCGGAGAATCTCGCCGTGGGAGCGGTTGGCACTTTCGAGGGTTCCAGTGGGATTGCCCTCGGCTCGATCGTCGGTGCGGCGATGGTTGCCATCGCGCTCGCCTTCGGAGTGACGGCGCTCATCGTCCCCATGCAGTTCCAGAAAACGCCCCACGCGATGCTGGCGGTGCCGGTGGCAGCCGTGGTCCTGTTTGCGCTTTTGGCCTGGGACGGAATGCTCTCCCGCATCGACGGCGGGATCCTCCTTCTTGGGTTCGTGGTGGCAGTGCTAGGCCTGATCTGGATGAGTCGAAAGGGACTCGACATCGAACCGAGCGGGGAGGTTGCAGAAACGTTGGAGAAGCGAGAGTATCTCCGTCGGTGGAAGTCAGTCGGCGTGCTTGTCCTGTCGCTCGCTGCGGTCATCGGCGGCAGCGAGATGCTGGTGGTGGGCGCGAGGTCCTTGATCGACCGGATTGGACTGGCGGAGACGTTCTTCGGGATGATCGTCCTCGCCCTGCTGGTCAGCATCGAGGAGATCGCTCGAGAACTTCCCGCGGCCCTCCAGGGACGTCCCGATATCAGCTACGGCAACGTCGTCGGTTCGGTGCTCGCCTTCTTCTGCTTCAACGCCGGAATCATTGCCCTGGTGCGCCCCGTGGCCGTCTCCGAGCCGGTCCTAAAGTTCTACCTGCCTGTCTGTGGGGTGACCGTATTGGTGACGACCCTGTTGATGCTTTGGAGGAGGATTCCGCGGTGGGCCGGGGCCATGCTGGTGGCCTTGTACGTGGTGTTCGTCCTCGGCGGCTACTACGGCTACCAGTTCCCGCTGCCCTCGTAAACGGAAAGCGATTCCTCGGTCTGTCGGCTGACGCGGGAGTCGCGGGGCTGCTGCTTTCTTGCCCTTCATTCTGGCGAGCGGCCGATCTTGCCTTGCCGCTCAGCCGACCGAATCCAATTGTCATGCAGCGACAAACAATCATCCAGGGAGAGGGGAGGCCGGCACCGGCCCGCACTGCCAAAGGTAAACTTCTATCGACCCGGCCGACGAGAAGCAGCAATCAGGGATCTTGGCGGGCGCAGAGGATCTGAGCTACACTCCAAGCAACTCTGTCGCTGAGGAGCGAATGGTTTGGCTCGGCTGATCTCTTTACTGTTGATTCCCTTCGTTGTCCTGGGGATACGACCCTACGCGCACGCGGGCATTCACGCACACGCGGGCATCA
>CAYNVI010000111.1:0-11010 GCA_964400585.1 uncultured Pirellulaceae bacterium
CGATATGGCGCGCAACCGGGGAAAGCATCCTTTGCCAATAATTGCCTGCTGGCACGCCGCTTGGTCGAACGCGGGGTTCGGTTGATCGAGCTGTACGATTCGGACTGGGATCATCACGGCAGCATCCAGTCGCGTTTGCCGACGAAATGCAAACAGACCGACCGACCGATCGCGGCGCTCTTGCATGATCTCAAGCGACGCGGGCTGTTGGAGGACACGCTGGTCATCTGGGGTTCGGAATTTGGCCGCACGCCCTTGAATCAGGGAGGCAAAGCCAAAGGCAACGGGATCTCGGGACGCGATCACCACAAGGATGCATTCACCATCTGGTTGGCGGGAGGCGGCGTCCGCGGGGGCGTTAGCTACGGAGAGACCGATCCCTTTGGCATGGATGTGCAACGCGACGGGGTGCATGTCCACGATCTCAATGCCACGGTGCTGCACCTGCTGGGCATCGATCACAAGCAACTGACATATCGCTACCAGGGACGCGAGTTTCGTCTCACCGATGTCCATGGACGGGTCGTGCGAGACGTGTTGGCCTGAGCGGCTCCGCGAAGTTTGCTTGTTCGTCTGGCGGCGGCGCGTATCGATCATTTGAGCGGTTCCGGCGCTAGCCGCCGGCTCGTCCACGAAAGGCCGGGGGCTAGCCCCCAATGCCGCTCATGAAAAGTGGCTCTGCCCAGCTAGCTTTGCGGGGGGCGGTCGATCGGATCGAGGACGTACCGGGTGGGGGCCTCGGCGGGTTCTCGTATCAGGTTGGCCGCCAGCGGAAACTGGTGCCCGCGGCTCTCCATGAAGTGCATCAGATAGCCCGCGGTGTTGGGGAAGACGACCAGATCGCCGCGTTCGATTCCGCAAGGAAACCGCAGCCGCCGCCAAGCAAGGAACTCGCTTTCCGTGCAATAGGCGCCGACGAGAAATCCAGAGCGTGGCGGCGACGCGGTCGCTGGCGTCTCGCCTCGGCGTGCGATCACCAGCGGATCGACCATGAATTCATCGTGTGTCGTGCGACACTGGGTGTGGTTCATCGAGAGCCCGATCAGCCAGTCCCCGCTGGCTGTCGGTTTGCAAAATGCGACGCGCGCCAGGGTCAGGCCGCATCCATCCAACAGGCTCCTGCCGGGTTCGCAGCGGAGCTGCAGCTGGCGGTCGATCAGCTGGCGGCTCACGGTCTGAGCGGCGAGGGGGGCGTCAAGCAGGTTTGCCAGCCAGTCGCTTCCGGTGAGTGCCTGGTACGGCGGGTAGACATTGAACCGCCCTCCCAGCCCCGCGCCGCGGGGGAACTGTCCCAGCCCATGGTTGTCGAACGTGATCGGAGGACGCTCGTGTCGCAACGCCCGGCGGTGCTCTTTGCAGAACGCGGACCATTGGCTCGAGGAATCGATGTAACGGACCGGAATCCCTCCGCCGATATCAAGGAACCGGACGGGCTGTCCGAGGCGACGGAAGGCGTCGATAAACCGAAGCGATTGGGCGATCGCCGAAACCCGCTCGGCGACCGACGGTCCATCCAAATGGAAATGGAGGCCCGTCACGCGGAGCGGACTTTTGGCCATCGTCGCGATCCAGGAGGACAGCATCTCGACGTCGAATCCAAAACGGGTTGCCAGCTTCCTCCCCTCGTGGAGAAAGCCTCCCAAGCGAATGGCGACTAGCCCCGGCAGGTTGGTGGCTCGGGCAATGGCTTCGATCTGCTGCCATTCGTCCAGATTGTCGACTGCGATCGTCACTCCCTGTTCCAAGCAGCTGCGGAGCAACCGCCCGTCTTTGATCGCCGCGGTGCAAATCAGATCGTCGCCCGTCGCTCCCCGCTCGCGTGCTTGTCGGATTTCCGTTTCGCTTGCCGAGTCGATCCCGGCGCCGGCCTCCAGAGCGTGATCGACGAACCGCAGGCACTTGTTCGCCTTGCGGGCGTAGAAGATCCGAAAATCCAGTTGTCGATCGCGGGCCGTTTGCTGGAAGGAGGCGATCCGCGGCGTGAAAGGGCTGGCGTCCAAGACGTTCAGCGGTGAACCGTAACGCTCGACCAGGGCAAAGGGATCCGAGGAATCGAGCAGGGCCTCCATCCATCCTTCCAGCCGCGCCGACAAGGGGAGTTCGCCCTGGCAGCGGGCACGCAAAGAGGGCGTCGTGTGGGCGTAGGAGAGGCGGGCCAGCGAACTCACAAGGACGTCTCCGGGTGACAAACGGGTGGGGGACCAAACCGGGAAGCGAGGCCCGCCCCCACGCGGCAACTTCGGTCGCACGGCCCCCCGGTCAGAAAACCGAAAAACAGGTCGCGTAGCGACTCCGCAATGTCCCTTCTCGCCCGCCGCGCAGCGGATAGCGGGGGAGAAGGAGAGGATGAGGGGCCGTTTTCTGACCGGGGGCTGATTCTTGCACAGGATGGCGTCGCTCGCCAAGCCGCGTCCCCAGGACGGGATGGCGACCAGGCTTTATCAGAAAACCGACAAACCGATCGCCTCGCGACTCCGCCTGGTCCCTTCGCCCCTGCCGCGCAGCCGATCGCCGGACAGAAGGACAGGACGAGGCGCCGTGTTCCGACAGCGCCTTGCTTCGGCGGGAGGGCCATGCCCAGGTGTTCTCGTCGATTGCTTGGATGCCGGGACGGTTCATAATGAGCCTGTCGGGGCGGCGGTCGCCGCCCCTGCTCGCGCGTGATCGTGGGCGACCGCGGGATGTCGATGGGAAAGCGGTATCGTGGAGGACTGCTGGCTCTATCAGCTGGCTCCCGATCCCTTTTTCCCCACGTCGATCCCTCAAAAATCGGTTCTCAAAATCGGAGGTTGGCGATGAAGGTGGGCGACCTAAGCCTCGCATTCGGGCTTTGCTGCACGCTTGGCGCTTCCCTGCTGGCGGCGGAGCCGGCGCCTCCGGCTTCCGAAGCAGGACCCCAGCAGACGGCGCAGCTGTATCGCAAGCTGGCCATCCCCGCTGCTTGTTTGACGACGCAAGCTGGCCGGACGTTTGGTGGCGACTTGCGGATCGGCGATTTGGATGGGGACCGTCGCTGCGACTTTTTGGTCTACCGCTGTCGGCACGGGGCGGCGAGCGGTGCACACCAAGGCGGGATGAAGCCATGTTTTCTCGGCGCCTTCGAACGGGATGGCACGGTCTTGTGGACGGCGGGGGAAGGTGGCAATCAGCCGTCGCGGCCGATGTCGGTCGTCGTTCACGATGTCCTGGGCGATCAAGCGGCGGAAGTGATTTGCTTTTGGCATCGCCCCCGCTCGCAGGACAAGGCCGATTGGCAGACGCTTGTCGACGTGGTGGTGCAGATCCGAGATGGCCGCACCGGGAATGTCTTGCGCGAAGCGGCACCGCCGGAGATCACGTCCCGCCGGCGCCAGGATCCGGTCGGAGCGAATTGGGTCCATCAGCGATTGCTGGTCGCCAATTTCCGCGGCACCGCGATCCCGCGCGACGTTGTCGTCAAACTAGGCGATACCTACGTGGCCCTCGATGAGCAGCTTCACGTCCTCTGGACCTACCAGACACCCTGGATCAAATACAGTCAGTGCCCGGCCTACATCCCGGCCGTCGGCGATATCGATGGCGACGGTCGCGATGAACTGAATGCCGGCTATTTCCTGCTGGACGACGACGGCAGCCCGCTCTGGGAACGCCGGTGGGCAAGTCACATGGATTCGGTGGCGATCACAGGATGGGACGATGGGAAACCCCGGGCGATTGGTTCGGGGGGAGGGCACGTGATCGATACCGAAGGAAACGCCCTCCTGGCGCTGGGCCCGCGCGAGGTGCCGCATGGGCAAGAGGTCCGCGTGGCCGACTTTCGCCAGGACCGACCCGGTCCCGAGATGGTGATTCGGAACGTCGGCCATACGCCCCAGGTGCTGCTGGTTGGCAGCGAGCACGGCGAGATCTTGGCCCGCTTTGCCCTGAACGCCTCGCCGACCAATGTGGGAATGGAGCCCGTCTTCTGGAACGGGCCGTCCCAAGCCGCGGTCTTGTACAACGGGGGCTGGTTGTGGGATCTCCAGAAACAACGGGGCGGCCCCTTGCCAGGTTTGCCGCCGCCCGCCGGGGGCGCGGTTCATCGCATGGGGTTTTACCACGCGATTCCCGCCGACCTTTGCGGCGATCGGCGAGAAGAATTGGTCCTCTGGGACCCCACCGCGCGGTTCGTATTCCTCTACACCAACGGCCCGCTGAAAGAGGCGGCGTACCAGGGCTATCGGCCCGGACCGCGGCAGTACAACCCCCGCCTGATGGATTGAGTCCGGCGAAACAAAAAGCATGGGGTTGATTCCCCGGCGACAGCCCAGCATTTCCAAATCAACCCGTTCCAATCAACCGCCGTCCCCTTTTTCGTTGCGGAAACCGGCGAAGAGGGTTGTTTGACTCTGCACCGGGTAGCCTTCGTGCAGGGCGGTCGCTGTGAGCAGGTAGGCTTGCACCGCGGGGGATGCTTCCGAGGCAACGGGAACAAACGACAGTTCCGCGTGGGCCTGATCCGCCGCAATCTGCCTCGGCTGAACCACCGGCTCATCCTCGGAAATGGTGCCGTCCTGCCGTTGCCGGTACAGGCTCAGGGTTACAGGACCTTGCAGGTTGCCGGCTCGGAATAGTTCGACCCCGATCGTCAGTTCTCCCCTTTGCCAAGGGTAAAACGATCGATTCGGATTGAGCTTCAGCAAGGCACCTTCGACGTTCATGGTGATGCGTCGTTGCATCCGATTGACCAACGTCCGCATCTGCCCATCGGCGGCGGGAATCCGTACCAGCGAATTCAGAATGATCCGGGAAGTGCGGTCGGTCTGCACCCATTCCGGAATGATCAGGGGAAAGACACCCTCGTCGGTTCCTGCCGGAATGACGCTGGAGTGGCCCAGGATGCCTTGTCGGACCCGGTCAGGAACCGCCGCCATCTGCAACTCGACCGCGCCTTCATAACCCGCCAGCCTTTCGACCACGACGGGTGCGGGATAGGTCGTCCCGCGATTGACGGTACGAGCCGCGTCCGGATATTTGGGACGGATCACGGCGCGCGGTTGCATGATCGGAGCCAACAGACACGTTGCTTCCTGCGCGATGGATTGACCGTCGCTGGTGGTCGCCGTGGCCCGGATGGCCAACCGGCTGGCCCCGGGGGTGACGGATGCGTCGCACCGCAGACCGATATCGATGCCCGTTTTGCCGGGGGCGACCCGAGCGTGTTCGGACAGGGCAACACCCGCCGGTAACCCGCTGATCTCCACGGTGATCTCGCCAGCGAATCCATCGATGCGTTCCACGTCGATTCCCATCGCGCCCCGTTGCTGGCGACCCGCTCGGCGTTTCTTCGGAACAGCGATCGGCTCTGCACCAATCACCGATTCCACCACCTCGGGCACGGTAATGCGAAAGCGGGGGCGGGGCGGCGATACGCAGAGACGATAGACGCTGGCCAGTCTGCCATCGGCTGCCGCTTCGTCAGCCACGAGCAAGTGGTAGGTTCCGTCTGCGGGAATCTTTATCAAGCCGCGCGGATCGAGGCTTCCGCCCACATCGTCCACTTCCTTTACCACCTTTCCCTGGGCATCGAAGAGCGTCCAGCGGAGATCCATCGTGCGGGCGCGGGTCTGAGCGGTGAGCTCGACCGACCAGACCTCGTCAGCCTCGGCTTGAAACCGGTAGACCCCATAGCCGTTGGCTTGGTCCAAGACGCCGGACAGACACGCGGGCAGAACAAGCGAAATCGGTTCCGCGTTCGGCGGGCACTCCATGACCGTTTCGACGCGCTCAGAGACCGGGATGCGGATCGTTCCCGTCGAACCGTGTTCGGTATTCAACACGTAGTCGAAGGGCTCCGTGCCGCTGGGCACCGTGGCGGTTCGCTGTTCGAGTTGTGATTGGCCCGAAGCGATGCCGTATCCGATAAACGTGACTTCGGTTTCGCTGCGGGGCAGGACCGTCGTCGGCCGCATCGCCACGACGCGCGGGCCGGTCCGCAGGGCGAGTCGATAAACCATGGCTCGATTTCCGTGAAAATCGAGGTCGTGTAATAGCAGTTCGTAGCGAACGCCTTGGCGAACGCGAAAGGTCAGCGCCGTTCCTCGCCCCGTTGTATCGATCTGGTCGACGATCACTCGGCCCTGTTCATCGATGACCTGAACCGCTGCGTGCAGCGTCGCACTCGACGCGAGCTTAGGCAGTTCGCAAGTCACCAGGCCGGTTTGCCCAGCCACAAACGCATAGCGATCGACCTCCTCTTTTTTTTCCAGTCGTCCGTTGACGACGCACGGCAAAGGCGGCAGTTGCTTGTGAGCCCGCTCGACCGGCAAGGCATCTTCACGGTGCTCCGCCACATCGCGACTGATCACGAACTCAGCTGGTTGACTGGCCCCGTTGGCATTGACCGCTTGCCAATGGATCACCCCGGCGGGCGTGTCGGGGGGGATCGTCAGCCGCGCCGTGATCTCGCGAGGAATCGCAAACGGCTTGTAGGAATTCAACGCCCGGGGGCCAAACCAATAGGGAGCGCCGGGATAGAGCAACGGTCCAGGCAAAGAGCTTTGCTGCAATTCGACGTCGTGTTCCAGAAGGATGAACTGGGTATCGGGCGTCCAGTCGTAACCACCCAATTGAACGTCGATCGTCGTCCCCGCGGTCGCGCCGCTCGGATAAGCGTAACCGACCGTCGGTCGCTGCTGGGCCCAAGCGGGCGTAGCGACAAGCCCCAGCAACAAGCCCCAAGCCCCCATCACGCGGCAGTTTCGGGTGAGGATCATACCAAACCCTTGATCATGCGTCCCTTGTCCAGAATCGGCACGGGGCGGCCCAGCGGTGTGAGGTAACTGTTGTTGGTGTCGATGCCCATCAACGTATAAATGGTTCGATGCAAATCGTGAATCGATATGGGTTCGGTTATCGGTTCGGCTGCATGTTTGTCGGTCGCCCCGATCACCTGTCCGTTACGGATCCCGCCCCCGGCGACCATGACGCTTTGGGCTTTGCCCCAGTGGTCGCGTCCGGCGTTCCCGTTGACTTTCGGCGTGCGGCCCATCTCTCCCATCATGATGACCAGCGTACTGTCCAGCATTCCACGTTGCTCAAGATCGGTCACCAAGGCGGCGAACGCTTGATCGGCTTGCGGAATTAAATCGTGTTGCAGCGAGGGGAAACAGTCGGCGTGCGTATCCCATCCCGGGTTGTCAACTCCGATAAAGCGGCAGCCCGCTTCGACCAAGCGCCGTGCCAACAGGGCGCAGTGACCGATTGTCGAATAGCCGTACATCTTGCGAACCGATTCCGGTTCTTTGGCGATGTCGAAGGCAAGTTGGGCGTGGGGCGAAGTGATTAGGTCATGCGCTTTGTGGTAGTAGGTGCTCATCTCCTGGGCGGTTCCGTCGACTTGCCGGTTCAACTGCTCCACGCCTTGCAGCAGCTGTTCGCGACGACTCATGCGGGTCGAGCTGACGCCTCGCGGCAAACGCAAATCCTTGACCTCGAAATCAGGTTGCACCGGATCGCTGTCGATGACAAACGGCGCATATTGCGGCCCATAGAAACCGGGACCGCCGGCGTCCATCGGGGCCGGCAGGTTAACGTACGGTGGCACTTTGCCGCCCAGTCCCAGTTCTCGCGCGATTTTGGATCCGAGTGAAGGGAAGTGTGTGTTGGCTGGAATCCGACTATTTTGGCCGTCCCGGAATCGAGGTCGCTCACCGGTCATCACGTAGTAGTAGCCAGTGACATGGCCGTTATCTTCGTGCGAGTGACTGCGGAGGATGGTGTACTTGTCAGCCACCTTGGCGGATTGCCGACAATGTTCGCCAACGTAGGTGCCGGTAACATTGGTAGGGATCGGACGGAACGGACCGCGAATCTCTGCAGGCGCCTCGGGTTTCAGATCCCACATATCGATGGTGCTGGGGCCGCCTTCCAGAAACAGCATGATGACCGATTTGGCGGTTCCCCCGTGGGCGATTCCAGCGGCTTCTAATTCGAGCATCCCCGGCAACCCGAGCCCGCCCAGCATTCCCACTCCGCCAATCTGCAACGCACTGCGACGCGAAACCCGGTCACAGCGTCGACGTGCACGACAATCCAATTCGATGTTCAGCATGGCACGGTTTCCTTGCCGGTTTCGCGAAACTTGGGAATGGTTCAGAAACCACGGCGCCGTTCTAACATCCCTCACCCTGCCCTTTCCCTCGGCGGGAGAAGGCAGCTGGGGAAGTTCTTTCTGAACTTCGCTTAATGGTTGTACAGAAACTCTTTGCTGTTCATGAGCGTCCACAGAATGTCTTCGATGGCCGTCTGCCGCGGCACGGCCGGATCGTTCAGCAGGTCCAGCATCAGCGAGCTTTCCGACGGACGAGGACGTCTTGCGAGGGCCGTCAGGTAGATCCTTTCGAGCACCGTTTCCGCGTCGGCCGGGGAGCTTGCCCAGCGTCGGGTGTTCCCCTCGCGAGCATTCAATTTGGCATGCAGTTCGGGCGAATTCATCAGGTGTAAGGCTTGGGTGATGCTGGGAGAGTCTCCTCGTTCGCAAGCACAAACGGTGGTTCGTTGCGGCCGCCCAAAGATGCGAAAAAAGTAAGACGGCATCCGATTGTCCCAGACCTCGATCGCCCGCGAGCCAACCGGCCAGCCGTTAAATTTCTCGGGGCTGCCGGTCACCTGGCAGATCGCGTCGAGCAGCACTTCCGCCGGCAGCGTCCGCGTTTCGGCATGGGAAAAGTTTTGCTCGTCGGCCCGATTAGTCGCGTTGGTTTCGCCGGATAACTGATAAACACGTGACTGCACCAACGTCCGCGTAAAGGCTTTCAAGTCATAGTCGGTATCGCAGAGATGGGCGGCCAGGGCGTCCAGCAGTGGTTCGTTGGTGGCGGGATTGGAGGCCCGCAAATCGTCGACCGGTTCGACCAAGCCGCGACCAAAATAGTGGGCCCACAAGCGATTGGCGATCGCGCGGGCAAAGAACGGATTGTCCGCATCGGTCATCCAATCTGCCAACCGAGTTCGCCGGTCGCGTTGTCCGACGAACCGGGCAACGGCCTCGACCGCCACGGCCTCCGCAGGCGGTTCGGCAGCGGGATCGGACTCTCCCAAGCCGGCGGCCCTGATCGTCGTGCCGGTGCGCGGATGCCGCAGGTCACGCCCTGCGGTCAGCACTAGCGAGGTTCCGCCGGAGGGCAACGTTTTCTGCTTCGTTCCGGTGAAAAAACCGGCCAGCGCATAAAAATCTCGCTGACTCCAGCGCTCAAACGGATGGTGGTGACACTGCGCACATTCGATCCGCACGCCAAGCAACAGCTGGCTGATCGCGCTGGCGGTCTCTTCAGGTTTTCGGAAAGACGCATACAAGGCCGTCGGTGCCAATCGCCGCATATCGCCACGTGCGGTAACGATGTCTCGGGCCATTTCATCGAACGGGCGATTGTGGGCGAATTGGCTTCGCAACCAACGCGTCATCGCAACCGAACGTTTGGCACCCAACGCATTGGCGTCGACCCGCATCAGGTCGGACCACAGCAACGACCAGTACTGCGCGTACTCGGGCCGATCGAGTAACCGGTCGACCAATAGGCTGCGTTTGTTGGGTTGCCGACTATCCAAAAACGACCGCGCTTCCGCAGCGGTGGGCAACGTGCCGATCAGGTCCAAAAATAGCCGCCGCAGGAACGTCGCATCATCACACGGTTCACTCGGCTGGATCCCCATCACTTCCAGCTTGTCCCACACCAAGGCGTCGACAAAATTGTTCTGGGGCGGTCGGACAAAATCGATCGGCGGGCCGGGGACCTGGAGACGACTGACCGCGATGTGGCCAAGATAGCGGACCAACAGGGCCGCTTCGCCCGGCACGCCGCTGAATCGGACTTGTCCGCCGGCGTCGACCTCGGCGATCGTGGGGGCATTCGTTTCATAGGCTGCTTCGGCCGTCACGTCACGTTGATGACCGGCCGCGTCCCGGGCGATGACTCGCAATTGCTGCGTTCGCGATCGAGGATCAGCGGAAGCGTTTGCAGCACGAATCGTGCGGGTCGCCGGATAGACTTCCACGTGGTCGATCGGCGCGGCAAGCTCTCGTTCCAGTCGCGCGCCTTCTTCGATCCAGCGGCGCAGTCGTCGGTAGCCGAAACTATCCGCTGCGAGCGCTTGACCACCGCCGTGGGGAATCGCTCCGCTCCCTTTCCGCAGCAGCAGGCTGGCCTCGGGCGACGCCACATTAACGCGACGGCCACGGCTTTGTTGCGTCAGCGCTGCATGGTCCGCCGGCACATCAAAACCGAACAAGCTGAGCCGAAATCCGTTTTTACCTTCGGCTTTGCCGTGACAGGCTCCCGAGTTACAGCCCGCTTTGGTCAGCACCGGATTGACATCGTGGTGGAACGACAACGGCGATGGATCGGCAACGTGTTGCACGTGGACCTCGGCTGTCACCGTCTGTCCATCGATTTCCGCGGTCAACTGGGTCGTGCCGTCGCCCACGGCTTCCACCAACCCGGCAGCCGAGACCACCGCGATCGACGGATCCATGATCTGAAAGCTGGCTCGTGCCGTCAGGTCCGCCACCGGCCCCGTATCATGCGGAGCTTCGACGATCGTCTGCGCGTAGGATTCCGGTCCGACTAAAAGCAGCGAACGGGGCCGTAGCCGAATTTCCTGGGCGGCCAGTGGCGGCGCAGCAAATAGCACCATGGAAACCGCGACCAGCAACGAGTTCAGCGAGCGATGTGCAGAGCGGGAGGCAGATCTCGCCTGGCGAGAGGCGAAGCAAATCATGAAAAGAGAAGCAGGACCAGGCATCGCTCTTGCTCGCCTTGTGAGCCGCAAAAAAAGGGAGGCGTCCGCTTGAGTATAACGGTTTCCTCGGCCCAGGGTCCTCCAGAAGGTTCCTCGTCAGCTGACGATCGGGTCGACGACGCGGCCGTGGACATCGGTCAGGCGGAAATCGCGGCCTCCATATCGGAAGGTCAGCTGTTCATGATCGAGTCCCAGCAGATGCAGCATGGTGGCGTGCAGATCGTGCAGGTGGACCGGGTCTTCGACCGCCTT
>CAYNVI010000112.1:0-11008 GCA_964400585.1 uncultured Pirellulaceae bacterium
CGCTGCAGGCAGGTGACACCACGATCTTACTGGAGGACGCAAGCGGCTGGGCGAATGCCCAAGCCGGGTACCAGCGTGCATTCGCCTGGTATGGCTATACCAACAGCGACGGCTACACCTATCCGGACTACACCTACACGCGGAATGTGGCTGCCGATCTCGGTCAAGGGCTGTGGGCCCCGGGCGGGATCGTCGGCAATGTGATTACGCTACGGGATCCCTGGAGTGGGCCAGCCATCGCAGCCGGTACGGCGGTCCGCAATGCCACCAGCGGCGCAACGTACAACTACAACAGCCTTTGGTATGAGTCCGTTGCCGACCACTGGACCGAGTTGTCGGGCCCGATCGCTGGCATCGGAAGCGGAGTGGACCAATTCCGCGCCGGAACTGCTTTCATCAAGCCGGTTGTCCTTACCAATTACCAGGGTGGAGGCGGAAACCAGATCGCCTGGCGCGACTTCAACGTGAAGGTCGTCGATCCGCCGGTCATTCCGGTGACCGACCGTGTCGTTCCCGCCGTCGATGGCACTACCGGCAACACGGTCCCGTTCACCCCGATCCCCTTCGGACCCGACCTGTATGGCCACTTTGGCGACAGTTTCGGATTGCCCCTGGTGGGCAATTTCGATCCACCGGTCGTCGCCGGAACGCACGGTGCCGCCGAAACGGTCTCCCTGGTCGGACTGCACAACACGAACCGGCTGAACGCGCACGATGTCGATGGGAACGGAGAAGTCACGCCGCTGGACGCCTTGCAGATCATCAATCACCTCAACCGCCACGGCCTCGGCACCGCCGCGGACCCGATCGAGATTGAATCGGATGCCATCCAAAGAAGCTTCGGACCGCTGCTCGATGTGAATGCCGACGGGACGGTGACACCGCTCGATGCTTTGAAAGTCGTCCACTTCCTGCACCGCAACGCGGCGATTCGCGTGCTGACCGGGGAAGGTGAGATGCCAACCGTCCACGGCATGCCTCCGCTCGCTCGCGATCGTTACTTTGCCCAGCCGGATGAACCGGTGGTGGAGGAGCTGACCGCAGCGATCACCCACGTGCGGCCCGTCGACCGACAAGGCACCGCAGCGGCCTTCGTCGGCTGGGATGCGGCCGATTTCGGTAATCCGGAAAAACCGGGGTCGTCCGACGACGAGGAACTCGAAGCGACGCTCTCGCTGCTCTCTTCGCAGCGGCAAGGTTAACCGCGTGACGCTGCAAGCGCGGCGAACGGAGAAACCCGCGAGCGCTCGCGGCTACCCTACCAACTCGCTCAGCTCGCCGGTACTGTCGGCGAAACGGGGGGCCTCGACGCCGAGCCGCTGGAGCATCGTGACGAAGAGATTGGAAAGCGGCACGTCGGCAGCGAACTTCCAATAGCGGCCCTGCCGCATCCCGAGTTGCTTCCCGCCGGCAAGGATCAGCGGGTAATTGGTATTGTTGTGCGTGTTGCTGTTGCTGCTGCCGTACAGCACCAACGAATGGTCCAGCACCGAGCCGCCGTCCTCCTCGGCTTCTGCCAGACGCGTCAAAAAGTAACCGAACTGCTCGGCCATGAATCGATCCCAGCGTCCCAGTTTCTCGGCACCTTCGGGCTTGTTCCAGCCATGGGCGAGGTTGTGCAGCGAACCTTTGAATCCTTCGAGCTGGGGGAACTTTCCGGCCTTGGAGGAAGCGTCGGCCATGTTCGTGATCTGATAGGTCGCCACCCGAGTCGAATCGGTCCGAAACGCCAGGTAGATCAGATCGTACATCGTGCGGATGAAATGCAGCGGCGCCGTATCATCCGAATCGAGGTTCAGCATCTTCCGCTCTTCATCGCGGAGTTCGGGTCGGGGGATTTCCAGCCACCGCTGGGAGCGCTGCACGTTCTGCTCGATCTGCCGGACCGAGGCGAGGTATTCCTCGAACTTTTCGCGATCCTGCGTTCCCAGTTGGCGTTTCAGCGCACGCGAATCGTCCAGCACGCGATCCAGCATCGCCGAAGCACTCCGCAGCCGCCGCCCTTCAGCCTGCGAATCGGCATCCCCCGCGCCGAAGAAACGGTCGAAGATTTGCTGCGGTTGGTTGAGGGCGGGAAGCGGCCGCCCTTTCGCATCGTAAGACAGCGTACTCGCCCGCGTCGGCTCCCCCACTCCCCCATCGGTCGACATCACCAGCGACGAAAAGCGCGTCTGTTGCGATCCGGCAGCGGCTGCCACCTGATCGAGCGAAACCGTGTTGCGGAGATACTGGTTCGTCAGGAACGCGCCGGTCAGGAAGGTGTCGCCCGTGTCGTGTCCTCCCATCTTGCGTCCCATCGGATGAGAAAGCCCCCCGAGCACACTGAGGTTTTCCCGATGAGGCGTCAGCGGCTTGAGCGTTTCCGTAAACCGAAAGTCTTTCCCTTCGCCTTCTGGAAACCACCGCCACTGGGCGTGTTCGCCATCCGGCTTGGGAAGGCTGACCCCAAACCCGAAATACATCGCGCACAGCCGACGCGGCTTGACCGGCGGCTTCCCATCCTCCCGGCCTGCCATGCATTCCAACCAAGGAAGCCCCAGCGAAACTCCAGTCCCTCGGAGGAACGTGCGGCGATCAAGGTGCCACGATTTTCTGGTCATGCTTGCTTTCCTCGCAGAGGGATTTATTTCGTTTGAAAGAGGCTCGAGCCGACGATGTTTTGCAACAGGGGACGCAGGCGATACTGGTCTTCGGAAAACTGAGCCGTCAGGGCCTCGATTGTCTCCCGATCGGTCATCTCCAGCCGCCGCCCCAGGGCGTAAGTCAGCAGGCGTTTGACCAACGACCGCGCGAACGCCTCTTGGCGGTGGTTCACCAGGTATTCTTTCAGCCCGTCGCTTCCTCCCAGACGGGTCCCGTCCGGCAACACCGCGGATGCATCGATCGGGTGCGGAACCCCCTCGTTCCCAGCGTCCTCCTTTGCACTGGCCGATTCGCGAGCCGCACGCCACTGGCCGACCGCATCAAACTGCTCGAGGGCGATCCCCCAGGGGTCGATATCGCGATGGCAGGCAGCGCAGGCTTCGGTGCCGCGATGGATCTCCAACTGCTCACGGACCGGCAACTCCAAAAACTGGGGATCCGCCTCGTCCAACGAAGGTACGTCGGGAGGCGGCGGAGCGGGAGGATCATCGAGCAAGCGGTCGCGGATCCAGACGGCACGCCGTACCGGATGCGAATCGCTGCCGGTGGAATTGCTTAGCAAGATCCCGGCCTGCCCCAAAAGGCCGCCGCGATGGCTGTCAGCCGGCAGCGTCACCCGCCGCATGGCCGTGCCCCACACGCCTGGCACCCCATAGTGCTTGGCCAGCGGTTCATTGAGCATCGCAAAACCGGAGGCCAGGAGTTGCATGGCGTTCAAGTCGTGATCAAGCAATTCCTTGAAAAACGCCTGCGTCTCCGCACGCATGTCGCCTTTCAGACGCTCGTCAAAGTCGGGGTACCGCTGCCGGCTGACCGCCACCCGGTCGATGACGTCCAACTGCAACCACTGATTGGTAAAGGCATCGGAAAACCGCACCGCTCGCGGGTCGTCCAACATCCGGGTGACCTGTTGCGACAACACGGCCGGTTCGTGCAAGCTGCCGGCAGCGGCCAGCTTCCGTAGCGACCGGTCGGGCATCGTGCTCCAAAGGAAATAGGAGAGTCGGGACGCCAGCTCCCAATCGTTCAGCCGCCGTTTCTGTTCGCCAGCAGGCTCCCACAGGTAGAGGAACTCTGGACGGATCAGGACCATCGCCAAGGTCTCGCGGATGGCCGCCTCAAAGCTTGGGAAATCGTCGCGGATCGTACTAAAAAAATCGACCATGCTGGCGACTTCGGGATCCCGAACCGGGCGGCGAAAAGCACGTCGCATGAAACGCTTCATCACGGCCGCCACGTAAGCCCGCTCGTCGCTCGACCGTCGCGGTGAATCAAACAAAATCCGTCGGTGAGCTTGGGGCGGCCAAGAAGTGAACACCGGCCCTTGGAACCGTAACGACTCAATCGTCACCGAGGGGAGATTCGCCTCCTCCGGATAAGCGATCCCTTTCCCCTTCTCTTTTTCACCCGCGGGCAAATCCGATCCATCGTCGTAGAGATTCCGGAGACGGATCACCAATCCCGGATACTTCCCTTGACCACGCACCGGAAGCGGATGGTTTTCCAGCCGCCCTGCGAAGTGCAACGTCTGCGTTTCCTCGGACGTGATCTCGACCACCTCGACCGGTCGGAACAGGACCTGCGTATCGGGGCGATAGCCAACCGAAACTTCCAGCAATGGGAAGCCGGCTTGGGGCGGAAGCTCCGCTTTCAAACGGATCTCGATCTGGAACCGTCCGGCCTCGGGATAGTCGTCGATCATCGTCGCCAGAAAGGCTTGCTGACGACCCAGCCGGTTAGCGCGTTCGATCCCTCGCAGCCAGCCGCGGACATTGCTCTCGGTGAACGTTTGCTCGAAGACTTCGGGAGCGGGGCCCTCGACAATGACGCGTTGCAGGGCCCGCCGCGCCGTGGCCAAGTAGACCTCCAACTGCAAGGCCGACATCTGCAACGCTTGCCCATCGTTCTGGAATCCATCCTCCGAGAACGGATCGGGGGGAAGGTCTCGGCGGTAATCCATCTCCAAGCCGAGTAAATCGGTCATCGTCTGCTGGTATTCGTTTCGATTCAGCCGCCGCGGAAGACCCCGTCCGCCCGTGCTTTGCTGGGCTTCGACCGCCCGTTCGATCGCCGCCGAAATCGCGTCAACCAGCGTTTGCCGGTCGGCCGCCGGCAGCGGCTCCTCGTCCTCCGGCGGCATCTCGCCGGCCTGGAGCACACGGACGACCTCTTGCCACTGCTCGGCCGCCCGTCGATCTGCAAACAGGTCGGCTGAGAGATTGTCGAGCCGGACCCCCGCTTGCGACGCCTCGGGGCCGTGACAGCGGACGCAGTGGACACGCAGCCGGGGGAAGACGTCGGTCTGGAAATCGGGTGGAGTCGCCGTGGCTTGGGGGAGACCGCCGGTCGCTTGGGCGACGAGGCCCCCGAGGAGCGCAGCAAACCAGACGAACCGGACCATCGAGCGAGCCATGAGAGGTGGCAGGAGGGAGGGGGGGCGAGGCGGCAAAGGGCAGGGCGGGGAACACGTCCCGCCTGTGATTGTACACGACCCGGTCGCTCCCTTGAAATCGCAGCCGCACGAGCCACCGCACGAGCCACCGGGCAGGCCCGCGATCCGTCGAGGGCGGTCCCGAAGGCAGAATCAGAACCAGCGACTACGGAGAAAAAAGTACAGCATGGCGGTCGGCGCCACCGCGCAGGCGAGCAACATCGCCAACATCAGTCGGTAGGAATCGAAGGGAAGCCCCTCGAAATTCTGACCAAAGAAACCGGTTCTAAGATCTCTTGATCGGGTGTGGTCCGGAGGAGGCGGTCTTCCATCGCATCGATCTGATCGGCCACTTGATCCACGATCGGAAACAACCCATCGACCATCGCATCGGCCAACAGGTAGCGGATGAAATCGACGCCGCGACGCCCTGCCGCCTGATCGAACTGGAGACGCTGCCAGATCCGGTCGAGCGGCACCAGCGGATCATCGTGAACGGTGATCAAGAAGTCCTGCCCGAGGAACGTATGAAGCTCGACCAGTTCCGGGTGGACAGCCTCTTCGCCTCGCAGCTCGAAACTGTGGGTGACCAGGAACAGGTGATCGTCGTAGTCTTCCAGCTTGGGGCGCTGATCGAAATGAAGGCAATCCTCGATCGCCAGCGGATGCAGACGAAAACGCTGGGCGATCCGCGCCATTTCTGCGGGACCCGGAGCCTGAATATCGATCCAACGGCTCGCTCCCTCGCTCGGCGGCTGACAGGCATTCTCTCCTTCCAAGACTTTCGGGGGTCCGCCCGCGGGGATTTCGAGAACGCGTATCATGGCATCTTTGCCCTCCCTGCGGTGGCAAGCTTCGGCGGGCTCATGCGCCTTCGCTGCGACGACGATCTCGCCAGGCACGGATCGTAGAAGTCGCCAAGGTAACGGCGGTCAAGGGGATCACGAACACCAACATCAAGACCGCGTACGTGCGGGTGCCCGTCCAACCCGTTGCCGCGAACACGATGTAGAGGTTGTAGGCAAAAAAGTAAGCGAGAAACAAGGCTCCTTCCCATCGCGCGATCCGATGCTGCGTGAAAAAGATCGGCAGGCAAGCGAAGGCGACGGCGACCATCACCGGAAAGTCAAACATCACCGCCTCACTGGACACCGGAATCCCGCCAGGGGCGAGGATGCCGGAAAGGCCAAGCACACAGCCCAGATTGAAGATATTGCTTCCCACCACGTTGCCCACAGCGATCTCGCGCTGACCGCGAAGACTAGCCACCACCGACGTCACCACCTCGGGCAGCGACGTTCCCACCGCCACGATCGTCAGCCCGATCACCAATTCGCTGACTCCCCAGCCCGTGGCCACGGTGACCGCGCCCGTCACGAGCCACCGTGCCCCGAGCCCCAAGGCGACGAACCCGATCACGATCCAAACACCCGCTCGCCAGAGCGGCGGCAGATCCGAAGAGGGCGCTGCGGCGCGACCCAGACCGGTCGCAAACTCTTCTTCCACCACCTTTTGCTCTGCTTTGGCCCCACGGACGCACCAGACCAAATAGCCGATCAAGATGCCAAACAGCAAAATCCCGTCGATCCGACCCACCCGCCCGTCGGCAGCCAGCCCCCAGCAAACCAGGGAGGCCGCGATCATCAGCGGCACATCGAATCGGATCAGCTGGCTCGAGACCACCAGCGGGGTGATCAACGCCGAGAGCCCGAGAATGAAGAGCACGTTGAACACGTTGCTCCCGACCACATTGCCGACGGCCACGTCCGACACCCCGGCAACCGCCGCTTGAAGACTCACGCCCAATTCCGGCGCGCTCGTGCCAAATGCCACGACCGTCAGCCCGATGACCAGCGGCGGGATGCGAAAACGGGCCGCCAGCGCAGACGCTCCCCGCACCAGCCATTCCCCGCCCACCACCAGCAACCCCAAACCGCCCAGAATCATCAACCATGCTGGCAAGGGGTCGGTCATCGTCTCCCTCTGGACAAAGACGTGGCGGATGCAGAAAGTTCCACGTCAATGGAGCAGATCCGAACGCTCCGTGGTAGGCCCCCAGGCTACCGCGACTCGACCAATGACTCCCAGCCAGAGAGCGGCCTGCCGCGGCGGTCGCCGGCGCGATCACTCGTGGTCGTGTTCCTGCCCGTGGCTGTCGTTCTGCCCGTGGCTGTGCCCGTCACCATGGCTGTGGCTGTGGCTGTGGCTGTGACCATGGGAAGGCGCGAAATCCTCCGGCAACGGCAAGGGGACGCCCAGCATGTCGCCGCTGGGGGTGAACCCATCTCCCTCGACATCCACGAAGATCGGATTCGAAACCGCGACCGGCTCGGTCTCCCCGCGAGGCCCCATCACGGGTCCCAGTTGCAGGCCCTCCCCGATCGACGCGACAATCACGTGGGCGTCACGCTCTAGCTGAATGGGAAGGATGGCATCGAACTTGACGGTCTCCTCCCCAAAATGCTGAGGGTGACTTCGCCGCGTGTAATTGAGCGCTTCGCTCGGCTGGCCATTGAGGAAGACCTGAACGCGATTGATGTCGAACCAATTGGGGCACTGCACCTTCACCGCCAACCGCGCTGCGCCCCCGGGCGCCAGCACATCGCCGCCGACGCCGGCAGCGGAATCACGTCCCGGCTTTGCCGCCTGCAGGTAGACTTCGAGGAACGGACCGTTGGTCATGATCAGTTGCCCATGTTCGGCGGCGTGGACCATCTCCATGGTGTCGATCTTCGCCGGATCATCGGTTTCGCTTCGCAAATAGTTGCGCAGCCACCCCGACCCGTGAAAATTGTAATGGGCGTCGGTGTTGACGACGCCGGGAACGCGGTAACCCAGATTGAGCATCTGCAACCAATGGAACATCGCGTTGCCGCGATCACGGCCATTGCTGCTGAGCTGTTCCGGCTGAGAAAAGATTGCCGCCGGAGGATGGATTTCGATCACATCCATCCAACCGACCATCGCCTCAAAGCCTCCGTCGGATTCGCCGTCCAGGTTGCGGTCCGCGATGATCTGCGCCAGGTTCGGGTGATTCTCCTGAACCAGCTTTTCACTCTGGTCGTCCCACATCGCCAGCCGTTCGATTTGCACCAATGGGTTGGAATCGGTGACCGGTCCCCCGCCATCCTGCGTGCGAGCCCGATGCTTCAACGGGAAGGCATTCTGGTGATTGATCGGCAGCGGCGAACCGGTCAGCTCCATACCCGAGCAGGTCGCCAGCCGGTCCACCGCATCGAAATAGCGAAGATGCGGCACGTAGGTCGAAACCCGATTGTGCTCGGTGCAGGGAGCGAATTCGATCTGCTCGGCGAGCAGATTCAAGACGCGGCCTCGCTGGCTGGAGGTGTTATCACCGGAGGGGCTGGAATGGCTGTGGAAATCGCTGCTCACCCAGCCCGACGTGTCGACGCTCCGGATCAGCTTGCCCGCCAAGTTTGTCGTCGCGCCGCGGTCCACTTCGATCTCCCGAATAATCGCATCGTATTCGGGGCCGTGGCTGATCAGGGCGCGATAACGGCCCGGTAGGATGGGCTGCCGGAACCGGCCATTCGCAGAATACCGGAGGTTCTGGACCCTTTCGATGTAGGTATCGGGGCCGAAGTCGGGATCCGGGGTTTCTCCGATTCCTTGCAACACGACTTTGCAGGCGATCGGTCCCCCCTCCGCATCGGTCACCTCGGCAACCAGGTAGCCGGGCTCCGGAAGTTCCACCGTGTGCTTGTCGTTCCCTTCCCCGATCTCCACCGTCTGCTGCGATCCAGGATGCACCGGGGATTCGGTAACCATCGTATACGTGCCCGCAGGCAACTTGGTCAGCAATTTGCCTTGGTGGTCGGTCCGCCCCCAACCGTAACGGTCCTCGCCTTGCATCAACGTCACGAACGCACCGTCGACCGGACCGCTGGGGTCTTTCACTTGCACCTGCCACGCCGCGGCGGGCAACGCCTGCAACGAGTGGGCGGCCGCCTTGACTGCCAAAAGATCACGGCCGGGGATCAAGGTTCGCACCAGCGACTGCTTGTCGCCAGGCTCCAAGCGAATCTCCGAGCTGCCTTCACGTTGATAACGCAAGACGGGACGTCCGCCTCCTTCGTGTTGGATCTCCGCCCCTGTGCAGACGACGCCATACGCCTGATTCCACCAGGGGTCGTAGGCCCAAAAGAGGTTCAGCGAGCGATCTTGGCCGAAAACGAACCCCCGGTCGGCGCGGATCGCATCTTGCCACACCGCCGCAACCGCGTCGGTATGAGGGTTGGCGTACGTGGTCTTCACGACCAGAGCGGGTGCCCCGTCGGTCAGCTCGTAACGCGTCTTCACTTCAGGCTGCCCGCCGGAGGCTTGGCCCACCACTTCGAGATAAACGGTTGGCCCTCGAGCCGCCTGGTCAGCCGTGGAGGCAGCGGAGCCGCCGGGACCTTCGCCGCCGATTCGCCCCAGCGTTACGGACTGTTTGCCTGCGCCGGGATAGAAGGCGCTCAACTGGTCATTGGGAGCCTCGCGGAAGGTCAGATCGATCAGGGCGCCGCCAACATTGCGGACGGTCATGTTCGCGTTGCGCGTTGCCAGCGGCTCGGCGATCACCGCCACGATCAGCTCGTTGCGTAAGACATAGTCGCCGTAGATGCAGTCGACTTCCTTGCCGGCCGGGACGTAGGCATCCCAGTTCGCCGGGCTCAATCGGACGAGTTCTGCTGCGCTGAGCGGGAGGGCGGGGAAGGCGAGCAACGTCGCCACGACAACATGTCTCAAAGGGGTCAAAGCGAACATGTGGGCTTCGGGGGCGTCGGTGGAGCAGAAGCAGGAAGGCGTGACTCCGGTTCGCGCAAGCGAATCGGGACCGCGCAAGCGGAAGCAAAAATCTAAACGGCTCGCCCCGCCGGGGCAACGTTCGGCGGGGGAAGCTCCCGTTAATGTTTGGCGAAGCTGCCGCCGACCGCGCGCCAGCAGGATCCTCGCCCCAGGCCGCTTGGCCCCGCGATTTGACTCTCGCTGCGGACGACCGCATCATCAAGGGTCCCTGCACCGGCCCGGCAATTCGCGCCGCTGCAGCTTGGCTGATCCGTTCCCCCCTTGCCGAGGCCCCCCATGACTCGCTACGCCCCTTTGCTCTGCACCGTGCTTGCAGCACTCACGCTCGCCGGAGAACGCGACCGCCCTCTGCTGGCTGACGATTGGGTAATCGCCTCCCAGGATCAGTGGACCGCTGCGGTCGCCGATCCGCAGCAGATCACCATCGAAGACGGGGTGATCACACCGACCACCAACACGACGACGCTCCGCAGCGTCCTGCACCATTTCGATACTCCCCGCGACGCGCTCTCGATCGTCGTCGAACAGTCACCGCTGTGGCAGAACTGGGAACCGACCGAAAACGTGGGGCCGCGTAACCTGGGTGACGCACCGGTGCTGCTGAGCCTGGGTCCAGACAACTACTGGATGTTCGGCCGCTACGGCGGCCAACGCCGGAAGGACTTTACTCCCCAACCGGCGAGTCTGGAAGGTTTCGACGTGCCGTTGCAGACCACGCCTTTCCCCAACCAATTCGATGCCCCCGGCGGACAGCAACCCGGTCTTGGCGGATACCACGCATGGCAGAGCCGGGACATGGTGCACTGGGTGCATCACGGCCCGGTGACCGAAGGTTTTTCGAAATGGGTGACGACCGCCGAGTACCAGGATGGGAAAGTCTACATCTATTACGACTACCCGAACGACCAAGACCCCCATCTTTACATCGATGACGATCTCCGCGACGGCAAACCGGGCATCAATCACGGCATCGCCTTCGCCGATCCCTCTCACGGATCGGACTGCGGATTCATCCGCGATCCGGCAGGCCGGTTCCACGTGATCTATGAAGACTGGAGCCCCATCAATGCCAGCAAGCGTTCGTGGGATTCTCCACTCGCGGGACACGCCGTGAGTGAGGAT
>CAYNVI010000113.1:0-10938 GCA_964400585.1 uncultured Pirellulaceae bacterium
CTGGTCGACGACGCGGTCGAGCGGTTGCGTGGCGAGATTCGACAGGTAGGCGTCGTCCCAACTTTCCTTCACCCGGGCAAACGCCAACTGCATGCTGCTGACGTGGGGGACGACTTCAAAATCATCCTTGCCGACCGATCCGGACAAGAACCGCGCGATCCCGTAAAAAAGTGGATCGCCGTAGGCCAGCATCACCGCCTGACGGCCCTCGACCCGCTGCACGTCGCGACGCAGCCCTTCCAGATCCCCTCCCGCTTCGAACCGCTCTGGCGGCCCGATGCGGATCTTATTCAGCAACGGCGGCGGGCCGATCATGACTTCGGCTTGTTCGATCAGCTGTCGGGCGTAGGTCGTCAGCCCTTCCTGGCCATCATCCCCAATGCCGATGATGTGGAGCCGTGGCGTGGTACTCAACGGGGGGTCCTCTGCGCGGGAACGTGCATCGTTACAGTCGGCGAATCCTGCCGCCCATTGTGAACCGTCTCGCCGCCAAGGGGCAGGGGGAGCGAGCGCGGCGCGAGCCCTCGTCGGCTTCCGGTCCAGGCACAAAAAAAGCCTTGGTCGCAGGCGACCAAGGCTTTGGATGAGCGACGGGCGAGCTTACGCCTGAAACGAGCTACCGCATCCGCAGGACTTGACCGCGTTGGGGTTCTCGAACGTGAACCCTTTCTTTTCCAGACTTTCGTGCCAATCGACCGTGGTTCCGTCCAGGTAGAGGGCGCTCTTCTTGTCGACGACCACCGGGACGCCGTGGCATTCGAACTTGGAATCGGCCTTCTCGTCGTAGCCATCATCGAAGTTGAGCGTGTAGTTGAAGCCGCTGCATCCACCGCCGGCGACTCCGATCCGCAGCATCATCGAATCGTCAAAGTTGTGTTCCTGTCGAAACCGGTTGACTTCTTCGGCGGCGCGTTCTGTGAGTTGGACACCCATCGATAAACCTCTATTTGTCCAGTGAGCTGGTGGTGTTTCTATCGCGACCGCAGGAAACCCGCAGCCAGCCTGATTCTATTCAACGGTCCAGTCGATCGGCAACCCGAATTGCTATTTTGCCCAGAAACGGGAGGGACGCAGTCCCGCTCGACGCTGCGAGGCGGGCCTCAACCGGAAAAAAAGGGGGGATAGCAAGCGGCAGGAGAGCTCAGGCCCCCGGGTCGCTCGGATCATTCGCTTCGACCGCTTCGACCGCTTCCCGCAGCAAGGCGGGGGAAAGGCTGCCGTCCGGGAGGAAGGCCCGGATCTCCGGACGAACAAAGACCCGCACGCGTTTGACAAAATTGTCGAATTGGTGGTGGGCCAAGGCATCGACCACCGGCGAGACGGTCGCCAACGGCCGAACGTCTCCCTGGCGACTGACGACCGCCACGTCGACGTCGACCGCCAGGCCGACCGGGGGGGCGTCGATCAACACATCGGCGGCGGTCAGCGGGACGCCGAGCTGGCGGCTCAACCGCTCCGCCACCGCTTCGCTGCAGCGGACCAGCCAGCGGTAGGGGCGGCGGGCCAGGCTGGCATGAAGGGCGGGCTGCTCCTGCTGGTTGAACTCTGCCACCCGTTTCCAGAGGAGACGACGGGGGCCGAAGATCCCCTCGACCAACGGTTCGGCCAATGTCCCTTCGGCCATCCGGCGGACCCGTGCCACCCAGCCGCTCTCGTCGAGTCGGTTCAGCGTGGGGAGATCGAGACGGTGCCGCAGCAGGAACAGACTGCGTTGCAACATGGCCGTCGCGCTGCGGACACTGTGGTGCCAATAGACTTCGCTGAACATCACGTAGCGGGCAAAAACCATCATCTCGGCCGCCGTGCGGCCCTTGGCAGTGACCGCCACCCGCGGTTCGCCCGGATGAATGCAGAGCGAGCCGATCAGCCGGTTGGCGTCGAAGTTCCGTCCGTAGGGGACTCCTGCGTGCAGGCTGTCGCGGACCAGGTAGTCCATCTTGTCGACATCGATGGGACCACTTAGCAAGCTGGCCAACAACTGTTCCGCCCAGGCCTCCGCAGCACGCTGCCGCGTCGCGGGGGGGCCCGCCGGCGGCACCTCGGGCGGCACCTCGAGCGGCACCTCGGGCGGCACCTCGAGCGGGCGGGTCAGCAAGGCGAGGACATCATCCGGGGAGCACTGCCAGTCGGCGGCGAGCAAGTCGGCGATTTCCTCCCCTTCGATCAACTCGCGGGCCCGTTGCTCGTGCCGCGGCACGTCGTCGACTTCCAGTTCCTCGAGCAGGTGGCAGAAGGGCCAGTGCCCCAGATCGTGCAGGAAGGCGGCCAGCACGAAAGCTTCCGCCTGCCGCGGAGTAAGCGACGGGGGGGACGCCTCGGCGGGGGACGACGCATCGTCCGGAAAAAGTTGCTGGAGGAACAACAAGGCGTTCCGCAAGACACCCAGCGAGTGTTCCAGACGCGAATGCGTGGCCCCGGGATAGACCAGTCGAACCAGTCCCAATTGGCTGATCCCGCTGAGGCGTCGCATCGCCGCCGTATCGAGCAACCGCCGCAGCCGGGGAGTGAGCGGGACATCGGTTTCCGGCGAGATCCGGACGAGCGAGGCAGGCGCGCGAAGGGCGCGGACTTCTTCGATCACCGCAGGGCCCCGGGGCCGTCGACCATGATCTGCGTCGTCCGGCGGGCGATCACCGCCGGTTCGGCGGGCCGTCGCCAAGCGGTCGGTTCGGGCGGCACGACGGTCCCGCGCCGCGGCGGAGGCTCCTGCCCAAACAGCGGCACGCCGGCCACGTAGGCGAGGAAGAGGGTTCCCACAAAGTAGACGCCGGCGACGGTTAGCCCCCCGACGGTCTCCAGCTCGAAGACACCGACCGCCCCCATTGTCCCCATCGCCAGGATGATCGCAAACATCACGGCCGCCACCACGATCGACATTTCCGACGGCTTACTGAGCTCCAGCACGTACATCGGCACGTACGCGTAGATCAACCAGAGGGCGGCGAAGATCGCCGACAGGATCAGCACGCGATTGCGGAGCTCTCCCCCCACGTACGGATCGAGCTCTTGGTCGTAGGCAAAGCTGTAGCCTGCCCAGATCAGCGGCGGCGCCAGCACGATCGCACCGACGACGATGGCCACCGTTTTGCCGCTCCCTTCCACGGCCCGCAAGCCCAACGCCACGGCGAGGGCCAGCACCACCGCGCCGACCAGCAACAGCCCCTGCCGGCGGCTCAGCCGCGTCTCTTTCCGCTTGATCGGTTTCAAGACCGATTGTCCCTTGCTATCTTTAGGCGCGTCGTCCGCCGGCGCATGGATGACGACGGCGTCTTCGACCTCAGGGACTTCGATCTGGGATTTGCATTTGGGACAGGGTCCCTTTTTCCCAGCGAACTTTTCACTGACCGAAAAGCGGGTCAGGCACTTGGGGCAGGTGACTTGTATGGGCATGGCGACGGCGGAGAAAAGGCCAAGGACTGAACCACAGCGAGCCCTAGTGTCTCAGAGGCGCGATACGCAATGCAAGATGACGCGCACGGTCGTCCCGCAGGCCCCCCGCATGGGCTCCGAGGACAGGAGCAGCGCGTCGCTGACGCGGGGGCAGGGGCCGCGGCGGGACCGCTGGCGCACGTCGTGCTCTACCAGCCGGAGATCCCCCAGAATACCGGCAATATCGGGCGGACGTGCGTCGCGGTCGGGGCCCATTTGTGGCTCGTCCACCCGATGGGGTTCCGCCTGGAAGAGAAACGGATTCGCCGAGCGGGACTCGATTACTGGGAGCACCTGCACGTCCGGGAGGTCACCGGCTGGGAAGCTTTGCAGGCGGAGTTGCCTGCCCGGCCCCCGTGGGTGTTCAGCCGCTTTGCCAAACGCCCGCTGTGGTCCGCCTCGCTGCAGCGGGGCGACGTCTTTCTGTTTGGCAGCGAGAGCCGCGGGTTGCCGGCCGAATTGCTCGACCCGGAAGACCCCCGCGCCGTGCGTCTGCCGACGCTTCCCGAGGTGCGGAGCCTGAATCTGGCAACCACCGTGGGGATCGCCTTGTACGAACTCCTACGGCAAGTCGAAGCCCGCAAAGGTGCGGAATAAGCGCCTCGTCGGCTCGCAAGCAGCCGCTCGAACGGCCCGACCCGTTGGCGTCGCCGCGCCCCCCAGGTGATCACAAAAAAAGCCTCCCTTCCCGCCGCAGCAGGAAGGGAGGCTTTGGCAAAAGCGATCAGCCGCAGCGTCTCTATCGCTCGGATTTATCGCTCGGATTTATCGCTCGGACGAATCGACGCGATCTTCCTCTTGGCCGCTCAGCATCAACAACACGGGGGCTTGCTGGGAGCCGCCGCCGTTGTAGGTATAGCCGGCCGTCAGGGCGCTGGCGACCCGCTGTCCTAGCTCGTTGAGGTGGGCCTTGGAATAGGCGTCCATCATATCCCCATGCTCTTGGATGGCAGCAGCGAGTTTGCTTTTCAGCGTCTGCAGTTCCATCCGCGCGAGGTTGCTGATCGGCTTGTAGGCGGCCGTGTCATCGGATGACTTGACCACCAGGTCGATCAACCGTTCGAGATGCTCCCGCTGGAGGTTCCGACGCAAACTACTGATCATCGGTTGGCGGACCGTGCACTTTTCCTGGCAGCCTTCCTTCAGCTCGGTCCAAACCGCTTCGTCGATCGAGGTCAGCAGTTCGGGGAGCGTCAGCATGTCCTGATCGGCTGGCACCCGCAGTTCGTTGTCGTAGACCCGGCGCAACGTCGTCGGGTTCATCAACTGCGTCAGTGCCGAGGCTTGGATCCCCAGGATCCGATCGTGGATCGGCCAGGTCGCTTCGGAGGACATCGCATGCCTAGCTCCGCTATCGAGCCATTTGTCGGTCGACATCCGTTCGAGCAGGCCCGGTTCCAGCCCGAAGGCGTCATCGTGGAACGTCTGATCGATCACGAATTGCACCGCGGCGCGTTGCTGTTCGGCCGGCACCACTTCGATCGGCGAGCGGTTGCCCGGATCGCCTTTCTTGTCGCGGTAGACGTGCGCTCCGCCGACCCAGTTGGCCATCATGCTGACGGCGCGGGTCTGCAGGCCGAGGGTCAGTTCATAACCGCGTCGCGCTTTGGCCCAGCTATCGCCCTCTTTTACGAACCGCTCGAGCAGCCGTTCGCGGTACAGGTTGACCAGCTTCATCTGCTCGTTGGCGTACGCCAACGGATCCTTGCCGAAGTCGTAGCGGCGGGCCAGCGGATCGGGACCGCTGGTGTCCTCATCGGTCGCGTACTGCAGTTCCGGCTCGGCGCACCGCTTCAGGATTTCCGGCAACTTCTTTTCATCCAGCGTGTAGCCGTACTCGATGGCCCAGTAGTCATAGGGCCCGATCCCGGTCATCGCGTAGTTGCCTTGCGTCTCGCCTGCTTCGTAGCGGTAGTTGATCGGCGTATAGTCCATCACCGAAGCGGTGATCGTCTGCTGGTCCTTGACCGCTTGGCTATTGATTTCAGCCAGCGTCCGCAGTCCCGACGCCTTGAAGTTGTGCCGCAATCCGAGCGTATGGCCGACTTCGTGGGCGACCAAGTCCGCCAGCAACGGGCCGACGAACCATTCGGGCATCCCGTCGAGCATCTGATCTTCGGAAAGTTTTTCCGCGTCCTCTGCCGGCTTCGTTTGATCCGCGGTCTCCGGCGCGTCATCGTCCGCTGCTTCGTCCGCTTTGGCGTCGTCGTCGGCTTCGTCCTGTTTCGCGGCGTCCTGCTCCTTTGCGGCGGCCGCTTTCGCTTCTTCTGCTTCTTTTTTCTTCTTTTCCTTTTCCTTTTCCTTCTTCTTCCTCTTTTTCGCTTCCTCGTCGGCCTTCAAGGCCAGGGCCCAGTCCATCCGGGCGAGGGCCAGATCGAGGCTGCGGCCGCTGGCGGCGAGGCACAGGCCGTTCTTTTGGCTGAGCTGTCCGTAGAGCCCGTCGTACTCGTCATCGCCGAGCAGGCTGGGATCGGCGGCGGCCAGCTTGTGACCGGCCATCGGCTGCTGGGCCTGACGGGCGTACTCGGCACGCAAATGATTCCGCTCGGCCGCCGGGGCGAGTCGCACCCGCGGGTCCCACTGCGGATTCTTGCCCAGCCACGCCAGCGTTTCGGCGCTCATCCCCTCCATCGCCAGCTTGGGCATCAGTTCGTGGTAGTTGAAATTGAAATGCCGGATCCAGCCATCGGTCAGGATGATATCGGCGTCGAGGATTTCGCCCGTCTCGGGATGCACTCGGCTGGGGCCGATCGCCGTTCCGATGTCGTTGTTCAACCACCGGATGAAGTTGTAATTGACGTTTTCGGGGTCCTTCTCCATGTGGGCCCCACTGACCGCATCCTGGTACTCGACGACGATCGCATCGATCAGGCCGACCTTCTCGAAGGCGTCGTTCCAGTACTCGACGCCCTCTTTGATCCAGCGGCGATAGCGTACCGGGGCGGTGTGTTCGATGTAGAAGCGAATCGGCTCCTTGGGAGGACTCAGCTTCAGGTCCGGGTCGCGTTTTTGCAGATGCCAGCGATTGACGAAGCGGACCCTCGTTTCGTCGTCTTCGTATTTGCCCAGATCGGAAAAGGCGGTGGTAAAGTACCCGACCCGCTCATCCGCCTGACGCGGCTTGAAACCGTGGGAAGACGGGGGCACTTCGCTGATCGAATAGTGGATCGTCTGCAGCCGGCTGGTCCGCCCGACGATTTCGAAGGCGAGTTCGATGTTCTTGGGAAAGACCTTGGCATGTTCGACCTTCACCAGCCGCGAAAAAGTCGAACGCACCGCCGAGCCGAAGAACTTCGAGGCGTTGCCGACCAGCAAGGCGTCGAGGTCGATCACCGGACCGCCCGAAGGACCGGTCGCCAGGATCGGCACATCCAGCAAGACCCGATCGGTGAACAGACGTTTGACCGAAGCCTTCGCTTCGGGGCTGCCGGTGGCGCGAATATCGAGGTTCGGCGCGATCAGGGCCAAGCGTCCGTCATACTTCCGCCACTCCACCACCCAATCGCCGGCTTGCAGGCCCGCGTAGCGGTCCCCGCTGCTGACGGTCAACGCCAAGAAATAACGTTTGCCGGCAAAGTTCTTGGGGAGCTCGCCGATCAGTTGCTCGTCTTCGCTCCGCCGCCACACCTTGAACAGCCCTTTGGGATGCTGTTGATCGAGCGATTTGACTTCGGTGTATCCCTTCGAAACCTCGGCGAAGGGAGGGAGATCGGCGGCCGAAACGGCGGGCGACAGGCAGAGGCACCCCAGCATGGTCAGGATGGCCCATCCCGCCCGGGAGCCCCTTCGCGAAAGCAAGCTGAAGGATCGTTCGCTGAGATTCATCGGCATCGGTCTCTCTGGAAAAGCAGGAAACCCGTCGGAGGACGAGTGGAAGCAAATTGACGCAAGCGGGATGACCGCCGTGACCTTAAGTCTAGGACATTACGCCAGCGGAGGGAAAAACGGTTCGCACCGGAAACGCGTCGCCAGCCGCTCGAGGCGTCGGGCAAGACGATCGCCGCAGGGGTCGAGGGAGACCATCTGGCATGCCGGGGAGGCGAGTGTTCCGAGGACAAGTGTTCCGGGGGCGAACCTTGCGGGGAGGTGGGCGTTCGGGCGCGCGAGCGGATCTGCCGAACAGGATTATCTTACCCGCGATGCGAGATTTCGGCCAAAATCTTTTCCGCGAGTTGGCGGCACGAATTTTTGGCCAAGCGGAGCAAGACCCGGCCTTCCGGGCACTGGTCCCTACACAAGCCAGCCTGAGTACAGGCACCCTTCCAGGGGGCATTGGTGTCTACGCAATCCAGGCTGAGCGCAGACACTCTCCTAGGGGGCTCACTGTTCCACACAAGTCGGCCTTGCCGACTCTTGCTCCCTCTCCCCCAAAAAGGCGGCGAAGATTGCCTGTCAAAATAGAAGGCTACGAGCGCCGTCTTTTCGGGGGAGAGGGGACCAAAAAACAGCCTCATCAGAGCTGTGTGTAACAGTCAGCCCAGGGGGGAGGGCGTCGCAAAATGCCGGGTGGGGTTAGGGGCAACTGTAGCGCTGGCCCTCGCCTCACTCTTTGCTCCTCGTCCCTGCCGAGGAGGCTAGCCAGCACGCTGGCGAAGAGATCCGCCGGGTTTGCCAGGAAAAGGAGGCGGCGACGGCAAGACCGCAAAGCGACGAACGAAGCACTTCGGGGAGGCAGCCCGCCGGCGTGCGACTTTGCGCCGCCGGTCCGATCGACGATAGTGCGGTGGTCCCCCGCTTCTCCAGTTCCCTTCCCATGCCTTCGTTCCCGTCTGGATATCATGGCCGCTTCCCCCGACCCCTCGCTGGTGGCGCGCATCCGGCGCGGCGATGCGGGAGCCTGGGAGGATTTGATCGACCGCTACGAAGGGCGTTTACGGGCGTTTGCCGAAAGCCGGGTCGGTAACCGGGCGGCTGCCGAAGACATTGTGCAGGAATGCTTTATCGGCTTTTTGACCAGCCTTCCCAATTTCGATGGGCGTCGCCCTCTGGAAAGCTATTTGTTTTCGATCTGCGCGTACAAATTGACCGACCATCTGCGACGGGAGGGACGTCGCCCGGCGTTGCGGCTGGATGGGTCCCGCCGGGAGGGGGACGAGGGTTCGAATCCTTGGGATTTTGCCGGCCCCGCCCGGCCGGCCAGTTCGCTGGCGCGCAGTGTCGAGCGGAAGCGGTTGGAAGAGCAGGCGGTCCGCGACGCGATCGCCGAGCAGATCGCCCGCTGGAAGGAGCGAGGCGATTGGACCAAGCTCCGCTGCCTGGAGTGGTTGTTTGTGCGGGGCAAGAGCAATCAGGAGGTCGCCGCCGGTCTCCGGATCAGCGAACAGCAGGTCGCCAACTTCAAAAGCGACTTTCAGATCCGGCTGCGGGCGATGATTCGCCGGCAAGCATTGGATGAAGCGGTCTTTCCCGAGCTGATCGAGTGAGCAGCCGGCAGGGTTCGCGGGTGATCCGGCGGGCCGGCGAACGGTTTGCGGATAGGCACCCACGACGAAACCGCTAAGATAGCCGGTCGCGACCCTTGTTTTCCCTTCGCTTAGAGAGGGCTTGATGCCCGCACACGTTCCATCTCATTCGGTTGAGGTCGACGGCCAAGTCATCGATCTGAAGAAGCCCGCCTTGGCCGCCCTGCTCGCCTGGTTGATCCCGGGGCTGGGACACTTCTACCAACAGCGGTATGCCAAGGGAACGCTGTATGCCGTCTGCATTTTGGTGACCTACTGGATTGGGTTCATGATCGGCGGGCTCCATGTCGTCTATGCTTCGTGGACGCCCGGAGACAAACGCTGGCACTACCTCTGCCAGGTTGGCATCGGTTTACCCGCCCTTCCCGCCTTATTGCAGACGCGGCAATTGAATGCCGCCACCGCTCCACAGCGGGTTCGCGGCGGCGGGATGCAGCTCGCGACCTCCGCGGACTATTCGCCGATGTGGGGGGGGCTGATGGCGCCGCCCCGCCGGCCGGTGCTGGAGGGGGATCCCGACGAAGTCTCCGCCTGGTATGCGAGGAAGGGGGCGGGTTACGAGATGGGGACCTGGTACACGATGATCGCGGGTTTGCTGAATATCCTGGTGATCTACGATGCCTTCTGCGGGCCGCTGGCGATCCCGATCAGTGGACGCCGCAAGTCCTCCGGGGAGGAAGACTCCGCAGTGGACGCGGCGACGTCGAGCTAGCTCGCTCGCTTCGCCGGCCGCGACGCCGAGGCGGTCGCCCCGGCCCCGTCTCCCCGGTCCACGCGCCCGCCCGACTCGCCGACCTGACGCACCTGCCTGACGAAGAACCGCTGATGCTCTCGATTTCCCCGATCTACCTGCTCTACTACTTGCCGCTGTTGGTTGCGGTTTCGCTGGTCTATGGGGCGACGCGTCACGAGGAGATGCATCAGATCCTGCGGCATGCCCTCTACACGGCCTACTGGATCACCTGTTTTATGGGGGCGATTTTCGTCCTGTTGTTGCTGCTCGGCTACCTCGTGTAGGCGGAGTGGGCGGTTCGGCCGCGGGCCGGGCGAGAGCTTCTTTTCCAGGCAAGCGAGACGCGAGCTGCAATGCGTGTGATCACCCTGGGGGCCGGCACGGTCGGCACTTGGATTGCCGACATGCTCTGTCGTCGTGGCCATAGCGTCACGGTTGTCGACCAAGACCCCGTGAAGGTCCGGCGGATCAATGCGGAGCTCGACGTCCGCGCGATCCAAGGGAGCGCCTCGCAAAGCACGGTGCTGTTTCAAGCCGATGTGGCGGGGGCCGACATGTGCCTGGCGATGACGGGCGATGACGAGGTCAATATCGTCTCGGCGAGCATGGCCAAGGCGCTGGGGGCACGCCGCGCGATCGCCCGGATCTACGCCCCCGCCTTCCATGACCTCAGCACCTTCGATTACCAGCGGCACTTCGGGATCGACCGCTTGTTGAGCCTGGAACAGCTCTCGGCGACCGAGCTTGCGCGGTCGATCCGCAACCCCGGGTCGATTCCCTTGGAACACTTCGCCCGCGGGCAATTGGAGGTGTACGAGCTCGATGTGGCCGCGACGGCCGAAGCGGTCGGCATGAAGCTGAGCGACTTGAAAGTGCCCTCCGGGGTCCGCGTCGGTTCGATCGCCCGCGAGGGGCGGGTCTGGATCGCCAGCGGGGAGGATGAGCTGCGGGCCGGCGACCGCGTCAGCCTGGTCGGGATGCCGGGCGACGTCAGCGCGTCGCGGGGCATGTTCGAAAAAGTCCGCGCCCAACGCCGCCAAACCGTGATGATCGCCGGCGGAGGGGAAACCGGCTTCCATGTGGCGGGTACCCTCGCCAACGACCGTTACCAAGTCATCCTGCTGGAACGGGATACCGCCCGGTGTGAGCATCTCAGCAAAATCCTGCCCAGCGTGACCACCGTGCATGCGAATGCCAACAGCCGGCTGGTGCTGGAGGATGAAGGGGCCGGACGCGTCGACTTTTTCCTCGCCTGCACGGGGATGGACGAGAATAACATCATGGCCTGCGTGGAGGCCCGCGAGCTGGGCGCCA
>CAYNVI010000114.1:0-10783 GCA_964400585.1 uncultured Pirellulaceae bacterium
AGAGCGGCTGATGGGATTCGAACCCACGACAACAACGTTGGCAACGTTGTGCTCTGCCAACTGAGCTACAGCCGCAACACAACTTCCTGAATCGCCATTCTGACAACTCAAGCAGTTTGACGGGAGCCCCCATCCACGGCCTGAACACAAACAGCACGACTGTGGAAGTGGCAGACCGCACCCGGGCCGTGGGCCCGCATGCGGTTGCTGAAGAGGCGAATTATAAAAGCCGCTCGTCTGGCTGCAAGTGCAGTCCCGCGAGAAGTCGGAAAATCTCCCCGCGGCGGGCTCCCCGTGGCCTGCTAGCAGGCCTTCGTCTTGCCAGTGATGCGGGCACCGTTTAAGGTGCGACGACGTTCAAAAAGGTGCCTCGCGCCGCCTTCTCTCTTCCCCTCCGCGAAAGTCGAACTGCCTCGTGCCGCACGCCAACCTCGGTCCGATCGCCGTGCATTTTCCCGAACGGTTGGAAACGAACGACCAGCTGCAGGCCGAGCACGAAAGCTGGGACTTGAACTTCATCGCCGAGAAGACGGGGATTTTTCAGCGGTATATCGCAGCGGAACGGGAGACGGCGTCCGACCTGGGCGTGGCCGCTTGCCAACAGCTCTTCGCGGAAGCCGAGGTCGATCCCGCTTCGATCGACTTCCTCCTCTACTGTACCCAGACCCCGGATTATCCCCTGCCGACGACCAGCTGCTTGATGCAGGATCGGCTCGGACTGCCAACCCATTGCGGGGCCCTCGACTTCAACCTCGGCTGCAGCGGCTTTGTCTATGGCCTGGCGTTGGCCGACGGGCTGATCCAAAGCGGCACCGCGCGGCGGATCCTGTTGGTGACCTCCGAGACCTATTCCAAGTACATCGACCCGGACGACCGCAGCTTGCGGACGATCTTCGGGGACGCGGCGGCGGCAACGTTGATCGACGCGGCCGACGAGCCGACGTTGTGGGGCTTTCAGTTCGGGACCGACGGCAGTGGGGCCGATACCCTGCTGGTCGGCGACGGCGGAGCCCGCGATCCTGCCGATGCCGTCCGGCCCCGACACCGAAAACGCTGGAAAAGTCGCCTCTATATGGACGGCCCCAGCTTGATCAATTTCACGGTCGATGCCGTCCCGCAGTTGGTCGGCCAGATCCTGCAACGCAATCGCCTGCGTCATGACGACGTCGATCTGTTCCTGATGCATCAAGCCACCCGCAAGATGCTCGAGCAGTTGCAGTCGCGGATGGAGATCGACGGTTCGCGGATGCCGATCGAGCTGGCCGATTGCGGCAACACTGTCTCCTCGACGTTGCCGATCTTGATCGATCGGCTGCGGCAACGGGGTCGCATCCAGCCGGCCAACACGAACCTGTTGGTCGGTTTCGGGGTCGGCTGGTCCTGGGGCGGCTGCCTCTGGCGGGACACCTTTCAAGCCTAGGCTCTGCCCGAAGACCAAAAAACGGGTCGCGTAGCGACTCCGCCAGGTCCCTTCTCCCCCGCCGCGCAGCGGATCGCGGGGGAGAAGGAAAGGATGAGGGGCGGTTTTCGGACAGAGCCTAATAGGCGGGCCGGGCCGGGGGCGACTGGCGACCTTCGGCGACCCGTACGTCCTGAGCCGCTTCGAGCGAGCGGCGGGCCATCATGTAGGAAACGCCGTGGTAGGCGTCGTGAAGCTGCTGGGCCCGCTCGATCCGCGGGGCTGCCGCAGCGGGAGCGAGACGTTCGCCGCCGAGCCAAGGGAGCCGGACGCATTGCCGGGGCTGGCGAAGCGAGACGATCGTGTCCGGGAACAGCACGAACTGTTCCCCCACCGCCATCGGTTGCTCGTGCCGCTGAAACAGGTTGTTGCCCAGCGAGGCGTAGCGGAATCCGGCAGGAGCGGCCAGTTCGAGCAGTGTCGGCCCGAGGTCAACATGCCCGCCGGTCGCATTGTCGGGAAATTCGAGCCCTGCGAGCACCTTGGGGCCGTACAGGATCAGCGGGACCGACGCGCCTTCATAGGGAGGCGGTGCGGGGGTCAGGAAGTTCCGCCCATAGTGGTCGCCGGTCAACACGAACAAGCTGTTGGGGAATCGTTTGCTCATTTTGCGGACGAAGGCGACCGCGACCTTGTCGGTGTATTTGAGATGGCCGTAGGCGGTGCGGAGGAGGGTTTCGTCTCGCATTCCCGGCGTGCGAATCGCCTCGGGGAAGGGCGGGACGGTGCACTCCTCGGCCTCCAGATCGACCTCCCAAGGACCGTGATAGCTGCTGCTGCGGATGTAGTTGAACGTGGGGGCGTCATAGGGGAGTTGCTCGGCCGCAAACTCAAATAGTGTCCGGTCGTGCAGTTGCAGGTTCGACGTCTCCCCTCCCGGCTTGATGTGTTCGGTGCAGTAGACTTCGTCGAATCCCTGGTCCGTCGCCGATTTTTCCGCGTCGCCCCACTGGCTCACGAATCCGTTGATACTGCGGGTGCGGTAGCCGAGCCGTTCGAAATTGCAGACCAGCGACGTCGGCAAGCATTGCTGCTGAGCCGAGTAGGTGTCGTAGACCCCTTGGAGCGTCACCAGGGACGACTTGACCGAAGAATTGGCACCCGGCAGGTAGTTCAGCAGGATCCGCCCCTCCTGCCCTAAGCGACGTCCTTCCTCGACAAGGCCGAGCTCTCGATACTTCTCCAGGAACGGCCAGGAGTCGTAGCTTTCCAGGAAGAGGACGAAGACGTGATCCGGCCGCACGGTCGGAGGGCCGGCCGCCGTCCGCTGCCAGGCCGGATGTTGAAAGGTCAGCGGCGCCCCGGCGGAGGACGCGGCGACGTTTTGGTCGAGGCTTGCCCCGATCGTGGCCAGATGGTCGTCCAGGCGAGTGGGCGGGACCAGACGGTCTTCGCTGAAGTAGTTCTCGTGCTGGCGCCGCAGCTGGAACGCGGTCTTGAGGTTGTACAACGGATTGAGGGCTCCCAGGTTGAGCACCCGGTGTCGCGAAACACTGGTGTCCGTGCGCTGCGTGGGGCGGCTGCGGAAAGTCCCCCGCAATCCGATCACCACCAGCACCAGACAGACGAGGCTGCAGGCGACGCGGGGAAGTCGACGTCGAAATAACTGGGTGCTGGTCGCCGAGAGCTCGACGGGCTGGGCAAAGCCCCGACGGTACAGCACGAACAGTCCGCCCGAGACCAACAAACTCAGCAGAAGCTTCGAAACCAGCCCGTGATCGTGGTAAGCGATCCACAAGACGTCTTGGGCGTTGCCTTCGAAGAATTCGAAGAGGAACCCGTCGAAGACATTGCCAAAGGTGGCGTAGTAGCCGAGGTTCATAAAGGTCAAGATCGGGGTCGCCACAGTGATCACGGCGATCCAGACTTGACGAAACCGACGCAGCGGCGGCGCGGTGCCAGGCACCAGGCACAGCAAGGCCGCCCAGACGAGGCAAGGCAGCATCCAATAGGTGGCGACCACGCTATCGATGCGGAAGCCAGCCAGAAAGAAACGCAGCCAGGCGGCGATCGCGATCTCTGCGGAAAGTTCGTGGCGGGTGACGTACAGCCACACCAGCCGACTGGCGAAGAACAGCAGGATCAAGAACGACCAGGCTTTGGCGTTTTCCAGCTGACTGGTCAAGCTGGTCAAAAAACGCGACTGCGGAGCGGTGACGGTTTCGTGCTCGGACATCTCAGCGAATGGTTGGGAAGGGAGGGAAGCAGCGGAGCCGGCGAGCAACGATGCGGGACGGAAGGTCGCCCGGAGGGGATCGTGCGGTTCGCTTGTAGCGAGGCCCGGCAGCGGGCGTCAACGGGAATTCGCACGGTCACCACGCGGGGGGGCGGTGCCGGCCCGCCCACTGCCTGGCAGGGCCGGGCACGGGCCCGCGCAATACCTCGGACCGTCAACACCGGAAGCGGGGGACCCGGGAAAGCGATTTCTCGACGTTCCCGGCGAGGCTTCTCGCCGCGGCGCTCATAGAGAAGAGATAGAGCCCGCCTTCCGCGCCGCCTCGCTTCGGCAGCCCGCGTACGGGCAACCGGGCCCGCTCCGCCTGCCGGCCGCTTTCCCGCCTGTCGCCTCGATCGAACCGCCGATGACCTCCAACCGCCCCTCCAAAGAAACGTTCCAGCTCGAGCTCCCCGATCGGATGGATGCGACGCTGAACTGGGTCGATGGACTGCTCAAACAACTCCAAACGTCGCAGGCGGCGGACGCCCTCGCCGACCTGCTGCCGGTCGACCCGCCGGCGGGCAACAAGCGGCAGGTGGGCAGGCGATTTGCCGCGTCGCTGTCGCATCAGTATTTGATCCCGCTTTTCGATCCTCCTGCCAAGTCCCCGCTGCCGATCGACCCGGCGGTGGCGAACCAATTGGACGCGACCTTCTGCCGGCAGCATCGGGTCGCCCCGCTGGCGAGCGAAGCCGGCAGCCTCGAAGTGGCGATTGCCTCGCCCGCCGCGTTTACCCTGGTCGATGAGATCGAAACGCGATCGGGCCGTCGCTTTCGCCCGCTGTTCGCCAGCGAAGCGGTCATCGAGCGGCTGCTGGAAACGCTCTACCCGCTGGCGCCGTCCGCCCCTGCGAAGGCGGCCCGGCGTGCCCAGCCAGCGGTCGCCTCCGCAGCTCCGCTCCCGGCTGACGGCGGCGAGAAGGGCTCCGAGAAGGCCGGCGAACACGACGCCGAGAAGGACGCCGACGAGCGGGCGTTGGGGGAACTGCTGGCGGCGGCTCGGCGAAAGGAGGCTGTCAGCATCCATTTCGAACGTGTGGGGGCGAAGACCGAACTGCGATTTCGCCACGAAGGGCGACTGCATCCCTGCCGTCGCTGGACCTCCGCACAGCTTGGCCGCCTGCTGGCGGCGCTAAAGCAAAAAGCAAAGCGGGAAGCCGGCGGACACGAGCGAAGCCACGGCGCAGGCCTGGTGGTCCGGGAACGCGGTCAGCGGGAAAGCTGGCCGGTCGAAGCGATCGACACCGTCGAAGGCGAACGCGTCGTGGTCCAACTGCCGAGCCCCCGCGAAGCGGCAGAACAGGCAGAGACCTTCCGCTTGTCGCCCGCCGAGTGGCGGCGGCTGCGCGGCTGGCTAGGCCCTTCGCCCGGTCTGCTGTTGGTCGGCGGTCCCGACGAAGCCACCCGGGCCGCTACCTTGATCCGCTTGGCCGAGGAAGTGGGCCTGCGTGATCGGAGCGCGATCTTCCTGACGCGTGGTCCCCATTGCAGCGTGCCCGGCTTGCACTCGATCCAAATCGAGGCGACCGCCTGGAACTCCGGCGAGCCGCCGCCGTGGTTGCCCGAACTGCCCAGGCAAGACCTCGATCTGCTGCTGATCGAGGAGCTGGCGAGCCCGGCGGCCCTCGAGATCGCCGCGCAGTCGGCGGCCCGCGGGACGCTGGTGATCGCCGGTTGCTCCGCTGCCAACCCGAGAACCCTGGCCCGCCGTTTGGGTAACTGGGAAACGCTGCGTAGTCGTCAGCCGGCGACACCGGGGCGCCGGCGTGGGGCAGATGCGGAAAGCCGGTTTTCGGCCAGCCTCCCCGGCACGCTTCACGGCCTGCTGTTTCAGCGGTCGGTACGGAAACTTTGTCCCTATTGCAGCGAACCGATGCCGCTGGCCGCCGACTGCCGCCAGCAATATGGACTCGCACGTGAAGACGCGATCTATCAGCCCCGTGGCTGCCTCGGCTGCGAAGCGCAAGGGTATCTCGGCCGCGCGCTCCTGTCGGAACTGTGGGGCCCCGGCTGGCTGCTCGACCCTTGCCACGACGAAGCACGGCTCTCGCCCGCCGCCATCCGGCAGTTGATCACGGGCGAACTCTCCCTCGCCGACGCCAAACGTTTTTGCGGCAGCCGCCAGAAGCCGACGGGAAAAGGTGTCTGACACCTTTTCCTCGGGGCCGATGCGTTTGTTGCCTGGCAGTTTCCCTTGCATAATGGGGAGGCCTTCGGGCTGGGGGGACGCTGGGTGGTGTTTTTTGCCGGAATGACGCCCGCCCTGCTCTACGGCACGGGGTTGACGCTCTGGGTGCGAAGAACCCGCCAGCGGGCCCGACCCCGGCGCGGCGCGATTGCGGGGAGCGACGCGGTCGTCCCACTCCGCCCCCAGGAGTGGCAGCAGACCGCTTGAGCGAAGAGAAAACAGGGTAAATGGTGTCCGAGACCTTCCCCCCCCCCGAGCAACATCCGGCGGCGGACCTTTGGCGATTCCCGAACATCCCCCTGCTTCACCTGTCCCCCGGCTTCACGTGGATGCCGCGGTTTTCGCCAGTCGTGCGGGGAGCGCGAAGGCCCGGGCAGGACTCCTCATCGTGCTCGTGTTCTTGGCCTCGCCCGCGGTGGCCCGCGAGTTTTACGTCGCAACCGACGGCAGCCACAATGTCTATGAACAACTCCGCATGCACGACGGACAGGCGATCGGCATCTACAGCGTGCGCGGATCCGACAACCTGTTTCTCCATTGCGACGCTTATCAGAACCACGATCCGGTCTCCGAAGATCGCCGGGGAGGCAATGTCGATGGTTTCGGATGCCATCCCCAGCAGGGCGACACGGGGAATGTCTTCCGAGGATGCCGCGCTTGGTTCAACAGTGACGACGGCTTCGATTGCATCGCGGCAGCCGAGACGGTCACTTTCGAACATTGCTGGGCTTACGGAAACGGCTACTCGCCCTCCTTCGAAAGTCGTGCCGACGGCAACGGTTTCAAGGTGGGCGGCTATGCGGCGACGCCAGTGAGCCGGTTGCCCCACCCGATCCCCCGCCATGTCGTGCGGTTCTGTGTCGCCGTCAAAAACAAAGCCCATGGCTTTTACGGCAACCATCACATCGGCGGCAGCGACTGGTTCCACAACACGGCCTACCGCAACGGGGTCAACTTCAACCTGCTGTCGCGGCTGGCCGACAATCAGACCGACGTTCCCGGCTATGGGCATCGGCTGCATAATAATCTGAGCTTCGCCAGCAGCACGCTGGTAACGCAACTGGATCGGGCACGCAGCAAGGTCGCCAGCAACGCGTTTGGCAGCGGCACGCTGGGAAGCGGCACGTTGGGCAGCGACATCCAGGTGACGGCGGACGATTTTCAAAGTCTGGAAGCGGAACAGCTGTTCGCCTCACGCCAGGCGGACGGGGCGTTGCCGAAGATGACGTTTTTGTATCTCGCCGACGACAGCCCGCTGGTCGATGCCGGCGTGGACGTCGGTCTGCCTTTCCTCGGAGCGGCTCCCGATCTCGGCGCGTTCGAATCGTCTGCCGCGACCAGCCGTTAAGGCGTTGAGCCGTGGGTGGCGGCATTCAGCGGGGCCTTCGTCGCCCCCTGCCGACGCTACGAACAGCCGACGCTACGAACCTTCGCGAAACGGTCCACACGCACGATCCCCACGCTCCTTCTCCCTGCCTCCTACTGCAAGCGAAACCCATGTTCCGACTCTTGTTCGTCTCCGCCGGACTCTTCGCCAGTCTCCTCGCGGTCACTTCCGGCAACGCCGCGGAATCGGCGCGGGTCCTGATCGTCGTCGGGCCCAGCACGCACCCGCCCGGCTCGCACGAAGTGGCTGCCGGCGGGCGCCTGATGAAACACTGCCTGGAAAATATGCAGAGCCTGCCAGGTGTGACGGCGCAAGTGGTCAAGGGCTGGCCGGAGGATGAACAGGTCCGACGAGAAGTCGATTCGGTCGTCTTCATCGGGGACACCTTCCCACCGAACCGCTTGCCAAAGACGGAACGGATCTTGAAACAGCTCGACCAGATGATGGCCCGGGGCTGCGGGATCGCTTGCGTGCACTACGCCACCGGGCTGTGGGGCCAGGATGTGGCGGCCGATGGCGATCATCCCCTGCTGCGATGGTTGGGGGGATACTTTGCCAATCGGACCTGCCCGCACCATGAATCCTTTGCCCGCATTTTTCCCGCAGCGCAGATCGAACCGGCGGCGCCCCGTCATCCGATCTGCCGTGGCTGGCAAGCGTTCACGGTGCATGACGAGCCCTACTTCAACAACTACTTCGGTAAGCAAGGCCTCGCCGGAAACGACCGCGTCACCGTCCTGGCGACATCCCCCTTGCCCCCCGATGCACCGCAGGCGGAACCGGTGGCCTGGTGCATTGAGCGGGAAGATACCGGACGCGGCTTTGCAATCGTGATGCCCCATTTCTACAAGAACTGGAAAGCGGAGGACCTGCGACGCTTGATCCTGAACGGGATCGTCTGGACGGCCCAGCGGGAGATTCCGGCCGCCGGCATCCAGACGGAACTGCCTGCCTTGACGACGTTCCAGCCCGCCGCCGTCGAATTCCAGCCGAAGCGTTAGAACGGGGGGCGGGAGCGCGCGACGCCGTCAGCCGACGAGGTCCGTGTGCTGACCGAGCCGAGGCGCTGTCAGAACACGGCCCCTCATCCTTTCCTTCTCCCCCGCGATCCGCTGCGCGGCGGCGGAGAAGGGACATCGCGGAGTCGCTTCGCGAGCAGTTGCTCGGTGTCCTGACAGCGCCTAATCGAGGTTTGCGTGCCGGAGCCGAAGCGCATTGCCGATGACCGAGACACTGCTCAGGCTCATCGCCGCCGCGGCCACCATCGGGCTGAGCAAGAGCCCGAAGAACGGGTAGAGGAGGCCGGCGGCCAGCGGGATGCCGAGGGCGTTGTAGACGAAGGCAAAAAAGAGATTTTGCCGGATGTTCCGCATCGTCTTACGGCTCAGCTGGGTGGCCGCAGCGACGCCGCGGAGGTCCCCGCCGACCAAGGTCACTCCCGCCGATTCGATCGCCACGCCCGTCCCCGTACCCATCGCAATCCCGACGTGGGCGGCCGCCAGGGCCGGGGCATCGTTGATGCCGTCGCCTGCCATCGCCACCATCCGGTCTTCCGATTTTCTCTGTTCGACAAACGTTTGCTTGTCTTCAGGGGAAACGCCGGCGTGGAATTCGTCGATCCCCAGTCGCTGGGCGACCGCCTGGGCGGTCGCTTCGGCATCCCCGGTTAACATCACGACGCGGAGCCCCAACTGGTGCAGCGTCTGGAGCGCCGCGGGCGTACTTTCCTTGACCGGGTCGGCGATGGCCAGGAAGGCCGCGCGTTGCCCGCCGATGGCGAGGAAAATCACGGTGGCCCCTTCCGATTGGTGCGACGCGGCGGCCTGCCGAGCCTCATCCAGCCCCGAGACGCCGCTTTCCTCCAGCCAGTCTGCCTTGCCGAGCAGGACTTGCTGTCCCTCCACCTGGCCCCGCACGCCACGTCCGGTCACGCTGTCGAAGTCCGACGCCTCGGGGATCGAAACCTCGGCCGCCCGAGCTCGCCGGACCACCGCTTGAGCTAGCGGATGTTCACTCGATTGTTCGATCGCCGCGGCGTACCGAAGGGCCTCCTGTTCGTCATGATCGCCAAGCGTTTCGATAGCGGTCACTTCGGGACGCCCCTCGGTGAGTGTTCCCGTCTTGTCGACGATCACCGTGTCGATCTTCTCCATCACCTCCAAGACCTCGGCATTCTTGATCAGCACGCCTTCGCCGGCCCCGCGTCCGACACCGACCATCACCGACATCGGCGTCGCCAGCCCCAACGCACAGGGACAGGCGATGATCAGCACGGAGACGGCGGAGACAAAGGCGTAGGCGAGACGCGGATCGGGACCGAACGCCGCCCAGCCGATGAAGGCAGCGATCGAACACAGGATCACCGCGGGAACGAAGTACTGGGCGACGACGTCGGCCAGCTTTTGGATCGGGGCCCGGCTCCGCTGCGCTTCGGCGACCATCTGGACGATCCGATGCAACACCATCTCCTCTCCGACGCCGACCGCCTCCATCACGATGGCACCGGTCTGATTGAGCGTTCCCCCGGTGACCTCGTCCCCCTCCCCTTTTTTCACTGGCACCGGTTCCCCCGTCAGCATCGACTCGTCGATCCGACTGGAGCCGCTGAGGACGCGACCATCGACCGGCACCTTTTCGCCAGGACGCACCCGCAGATGATCGCCTTCCGCGATCGCGTCGAGGGCGACTTCCTCGTCCCCTTCCTCGGTGATCCGGCGAGCTGTTTCGGGGGCCAGTTGCATCAATTCACGAATCGCACCTCCGGTCTGCTGCCGGGCGCGGAGCTCCAGGACTTGCCCGAGCAGGACCAGGGTGATGATCACCGCCGAGGCTTCGAAATAGAGAGGCGGTTGGTCGCCGTCGTAAAACGCCTGCGGGATGACGGCCGGGAACAGCACGACAATCAGGCTGAAGAAAAAGGCCGCCAGGGTGCCGACCGTGATCAACGAGAACATGTTCAGGTTCAGCGTCCGGAATGACTTGACCCCGCGGACCAGCAACGGCCAACCACTCCAGAAGACCACCGGGGTGGCCAGCAGCAATTGCAGCCAGGCATTGGCGCGTGCGGGCAGCAGGCGTTCGACCGGCAGACCGAGCATCGGCCCCATCGCGATCACCAGCAGCGGCAGCGAGAGGACCGCCCCCACGATCAAACGATGGAGCATGTCCCGGAACTGCTGGTCGTCTCCCTGCTTGCTCGGTTCGACGAATTTGGGTTCCAGGTCCATCCCGCAGATCGGGCAGTCGCCAGGACCGACCTGTTCGATTTCCGGATGCATCGGGCAGGTATGGACCGCGGAGGCTTCGTCGCCGCGGGGCGCGCGGTCGGGCTGCGACCGCTTGCCGCCCCCCGAGCCATGCCCGCAGCAGGATTCGGATTCCTCGGTCCCGCCGTGCTGCCGCTCCGCTTGCCGCTGGAGCACCCCTTCCGGATCGTCTTCAAAGGTTTGTTGGCAGCCCGCCGAACAAAAGAAGTACGGTTTGCCGTCGTGGTCGCTGCGCGGGGCGTCGCTGGGATTCACTTGCATCCCG
>CAYNVI010000115.1:0-10757 GCA_964400585.1 uncultured Pirellulaceae bacterium
CTCTCGACCTGCAGCCTCCGCGCGAACGAAAGACCGTACGCGCTTCCCCGCGAGTTGGCTCGAGGCAGCTGCTTTCGCGTCCGTTCGCAAGCCGATATCTGGCACCGTTCCGGATTGCGGACGTCGGAAAACTACGACGACCTGCTCGCCCGCGGCACCGCCTCTTTCCTCGATGCCTGCCTGCATCGCGATCCAGAAGACGCCGGTCAGGCGGCAGCCAAAGCGATCCGTCATCTGGAAGCGGCCAGTGCGGACTTGGTCGAATCGTATGCGGCCCAGGCCCTTTCCTATCGGCGACAGGCGGAAGGAAAGCTGGGGACGCTGACGGCCGCCACCGTCTTGCCAGACGCCTTGCCCAGTGGCTCGCAAGAAGCGCAGTACCTGCAGACGTTCAACTCCGCGGCGGTGCGGATCTCCTGGGCCGATATCGAAAATGATGCGGGCCGCTTCGACTTCGACGCGGCCGACGCGGCGATCGCCTGGTGCCAGCGGCATGGCTTGCGGATCATCGCCGGCCCCTTGTTTGACTTTCAAGAGAAAATGCTGCCGCATTGGCTCTATTTGTTCGAAGACCATTTTGACGGTTTGCTCGAAGCGGTCTGCCGGTTCACTGAACAAGCGGTCCGCCGGTACGCCGGGCGGGTGCATCTCTGGAACTGCGCGGCGGGATTGAACACGAAGGGGCCGATCCCGCTGACCGAAGAGCAAGTCATGCGTTTGGCGGTGGCGGTCATCCAGGTCGTCCGCCGGACCGATCCACGGACGCCGGTGATCGTCGCTTTCGACCAGCCGTGGGGAGAATACCTCAGCCGCGACCGCGAAGGCATTTCGCCATTGCACTGCGCCGATGCTTTGGTGCGAAGCGGTCTCGGCGTCGCCGGGATCGGACTGGAAGTGCGGATGAATTACGAACAGCTTGGTACCTTGCCGCGGACGGTCCTCGATTTCAGCCAATTGATCGACCGCTGGTCGACGTTAGGTTTGCCGCTGCTGTGCCAATTGGCGATGCCTGCAGCGATGGGGCCTGACCCGCAGGCGGTGCGGCCTGCCCACGTGCTGCCGTCCAATGGCGAACGGACGACGACGCCGCATGACCAGCTCCGCTTGGCCGGCGGTTTTGTCCGGGCGATGCTCGCCAAGAACTTTGTCCACGGCGTCGTCTGGGAGGGGTGGGATGATTCCCGCCGTCACGTGCTGCCCCACAGCGGACTGCTCGATGCCGAGGGGGCTCCCCGTCCCCTGCAGCAATATTTTGCTAGACTACGAAAAGACTTTCTTTGTTAAGCCGCCCGCTCGCAGGGTCGGGCCTGCCGGCGACGGGCCTGTCGGCGACGGGCCTGTCGGCGACGGGCCGGCAGGGAGGCGACCGCAGGCTGAAGACGCGCGGCGCGACACCTGCCATCACGGCCTTCCGGCGGAGGCGAACCCTTCTGCCTTGCTTGATCTGATCCCTGGAAAAGGAGAAACCCATGCTGCGGTTTGCGACGCCTCCCCGCGCTCACGGCGCGGTCCCGAAAAACCGGTCCCTCCCCCGCCGGCGGCCCGCGGGTGCTGCCACGCGAGCCCGGATGCGGGTGCTGGCAGGCGGCCTGCTGCTCGCCTGCTTCAGCGCCGCCCCCGCGGTGGCTCAGGACGCGGTCCAGCCGACCGGTCCGGTCGAAAAAGTCCAAGGCGATTTCGCCTTCACCGAAGGTCCCGCCTGGTCCCCCGAGGGGATCCTCTATTTCACCGACATCCCGCAAAACACCATTTTTCAGATGGAGCCCGACGGCAAGATTTCAACCTTTGTCGAGCCTTCCGGCCATGCCAACGGGTTGTTGATCGGCAAGCAAGGCCGACTGCTCGCGTGTCAGATGGATGGACAACTGGTCGCTTACGATCGGGACAGTCAAGCGGTCACCGTGTTGGCAGCGACCTACCAGGGGAAACGTTTCAACGCCCCCAACGATTTGGTGCAGGATGGCGAGGGAGGGATTTACTTTACCGATCCGCTGTTTCGCGCCCCCGAGCCACTGCCGCAGGGAGTGCAAGCGGTCTACTATCTACCTCCTGACGGCAAGGTACAGCGGGTAACAGGCGGCCTGCCGGCGCCCAACGGCATCGGCCTCTCTCCCGCTGGCAAGCGGCTGTACGTGATCCCCAGCCGGTCCTCCGAGATGCTCGTCTACCCGGTCGAAGCGCCCGGCAAGCTGGGGGAAGCGGACGTCTTCTGTCATCTCCAGCAGCCGACCGGGAAAGAGAACACCGGCGGCGACGGGATGGCGATGGACCAACGCGGCAATCTCTACATCACTTCGGGGATCGGCGTGCAGATCTTCGATCCCGAAGGAACGATGTTGGGCAACATCGAGTTTCCCGAACAGCCTGCCAATGTGACCTTTGGAGGGCCCGCCGGAAAGACGCTCTATGTGACCGCACGGCAAGGACTCTATCGCGTCGCGATGCCGATCGCCGGTTGGCAAGGCGCCGAAACGTCCCCTCGGAAACCGTAACATCGGCCACGGTGCGGCTCCGTTTGCTCCCTCTCGCGTCGCACAGCGGACGAGGGGGTCTGGGGGAAGAGCCGGGCAAGCCCGCAAATCGCGATCGTTTTTTTAAATAGCCGCTGTTCGTACCCGTTGACCTATTCTAACGCTTTCCCGCTTTCTCGAATCGCTTACCCGGTGTTGCCATGGCATTCCTCTCTTCCCACAGTAACGCGACCGCGGAGTCGCGGTATGAGCTGGTTCCGGGAGAGACAGTCATCGGTCGCCATCCCGAATGCACCGTCGTGATCGAAGTCGGGGCGGTCAGCCGGCACCATGCAAAAATCGTCGCCGACGGCGAACAGAGCATCCTGCACGATCTCCGCAGTCGCAACGGGACCTTCCTCAACGGTCAGCTGGTCAAGCAGCCGGAGCCGCTGCGCGAGGGAGATCGGATCCGCATTTGCGAAGTCGAACTGGCGTTTCACCACGACGCCCAACCGCGGTTCAAGCCGGAAGCCGGCATGACCTTCGGCGGCACCCAGTTCGGCATCATGATGGTCGATGACGAGACGCAACCGGATGACGATTCGTCGGGCGGTTCACGCATCGAATTTCGGCATTCGAGCGATAGCGTGCGGCTGGCGGCTTCGCCCGAAGCAAAACTGGCGGCCCTGCTCAAGATCACCACCAATCTCGGTCAGGCGCTGTCGTTGGATGAGGTCCTCCCGAAGGTGCTCAACAGCCTCTTTGAAATCTTCCTGCAGGCGGATCGCGGTTTCGTCGTGCTGAAGGACGAGGATGGTCGGTTGATCCCGCGATGGGTGAAGACGCGCGTTCGCGGCGGGGAAACCGAAACGATCCGGATCAGTAAGACCATCATCAATGAAGTGATGACGCAGCGGCAGCCGATCCTGTCCCTCGATGCGCAAAACGATCAACGCTTCGATGCCAGCGCCTCGATCGCGGACTTCAGCATCCGCTCGATGGTTTGCGCTCCCCTGCTCGACGGCGAAGGCGTGGCCTTTGGCGCGTTGCAAATCGATACGAGCAGCGGGCGCGGCCGGTTTGCCGAAGAGGACGTCGACCTGTTGGCCGCCGTCGCGGTGCAGGCGGGGATCGTGATCCGCAACGCCCAACTGCACGAACAGGCGCTATCGCAGCAGGAAACCGAGCAGGACCTGAAACTTGCGACCGAAGTCCAGCAGGCGTTCCTTCCGCAGACCTCCCCCGAAATCCCAGGCTACCGCGTTTGCAGCTTTTATCGAGCCGCTCATTTCATCGGCGGGGATTATTTCGATTACATCCGCTTGCCGGGAGGACGGCTGGCGATTGTCGTCGCCGACGTCGTCGGCCACGGGGTGGCGGCGGCGATGTTTATGGCCAAGTTGTCGGCCGAGACTCGCTTTTGTCTGGCCAGTGAGCCCGATGTGGCCAAGGCGGTCGAGACGCTGAACGATCGGATGAGCATTCTCGATATCGAGCGGTTCGTGACCTTTTTGTTGATCGTGATCGACCCCGCCCACGATTCGTTGCAATTGGTCAACGCCGGCCACATGGCGCCGATCGTCCGTGCCGCTGCCGATGGCTCGATCGATGAACCGGGCGTCGACGAGTCGGGCCTGCCGATCGCCATCGATACCGGGATGGACTACGAAGCGGTGACGTTGCGGATGGAGGTCGGCGACTTGGCCCTGCTGTACACCGACGGGATCAACGAAGCGACCAACGCGCGAGACGAACAGTTTGGGATGGAGCGGGTGCGAGAAATCGTGGCCTCGGGGGGCACGGCCGATCGGACCCTGAAAAATCTGATCGATTCGGTCGACCAACACGTGGGGCGGGGCCCGCAAGAAGACGACATGTGCGTTGTGATCATCGAACGGATCGCCGACAAGGACGAGGTTAGCGAAGGAACCGATTCCCCCGACCGGGATACCGATTTATGAAGGTGCGTACGGAAGTTGAGTACCGAGGAACCGTTCAGGGGGTGGGGTTTCGCGCCACCGCCGTCCACTTGGCGCGGGATCTTCCGGTGCATGGGTTTGTCCAAAACCGGCCGGCTGGCACCGTCCGTTTGATCGCCGAAGGCGACGAAGCCGATGTGGAGGCCTTGCTGCAACGGATCGGCGAGCGGATGCGCCAGCGGATCGAATCGACCGACCGCCATTCCCTGACGCCGACCGGCGAAACGGGCGGTTTCCGGATCGCTTGAATCGGCCGCCTTGGCCGGGTCTTAACCCCTCCTCCCCTCTCGGCAAGTTCCCTGTTGACTTTTCGTCAGGAACGCCGCGCATCCTCCCCTCCTCGTTTCCAGCTAGCGATTCAGCGTGCCCTACCTGCAAGACCTCACGATTCGCCTCGCCATGGGGGCGGCCGACTATCCCGATCCGATTCGTCGGCGGCACACCCGCTGGTTGCTGGACCAGCAGCGGGCCGATGGCGGGTTCGCGGGACGCGAAGGCGAAAGCGATCCGTATTACACCGGCTTTGCGCTTCGCTGCTTGATGATCTTGGGAGTGCTCGATGGCGAGCCGGCCGAGCGGGCCGCCGGTTTCCTCCGCAGCCGACTCGATCAACGTGAAAGCATCATCGATCTGATTTCGCTGGTCTTCGGATCGGCGGTCCTGGAGATGGCTGCCGGCATCGATGTCTTGCGCGATGCGCAGTCGCAATGGCGGCAGGCCGTCGCCGCCCTCTTGGAATCGTTGCGACGCGAAGACGGCGGGTATGCGAAGAGCCCCGAGGGGCGGGCTGGCAGTACGTATCAGTCGTTCCTTACCGTGCTCTGCTACGAGTTGTTGGAACAGGAGGTCCCCGAGGCGGATCGGCTGTATGGGTTCTTGCAACGGCATGAGCATCCCGAAGGGGGCTTCCTGGAGATCCGCGTCGGCAAGCGGGCGGGAGTCAATCCGACGGCTGCGGCGATCGGCACCCTGAAGGTTCTCGACCGGCTCGACGCGGAAACCGCAGCAAGGACGGCCGACTTCCTGGCCGATATGCAGTCCGAAGAAGGCGGCTTCACTGCCAATGGACGAATTCCGATGGCGGACTTGCTTAGCACCTGTACCGGCTTGATCACGCTCCATGATCTGCAGGCAACCTCGCTGGTCGACCTGCCGCCGCTGCGGCAGTACGCTTTGAGCATGCAGCGGGACGCGGGAGGATTCGCCGGCTTTGCCATGGATCCCGCCAAAGATGTCGAATACACCTTTTACGGGCTGGCGACGCTCGCGTTGACGCCAGCTTTGCCGAGCGATTTGCCGAGCGATTCGCCGACCACCGAAACGCGGTAGGATGAAGCCCCGCCTGTGCCCCACCTCAGCTCCCACGCTTCCAAGCGTGCTTAAAAAGGTTTCCGAGCATGCTGCATGTTGACGATCTCTGCAAATCGTACCCCACGCCTGCTGAGCCGCTGGAAGTCTTGCGGCACGTCAGCTTTCAAGTCGAAGCGGGCGAGAGCGTCGCGATTGTGGGGCCGAGCGGGGCTGGGAAAAGTACCCTCCTGCAGATTCTGGGAACGCTCGATCAACCCACCGCGGGCTCGGTCCGGTTGGGCGATTGCGATCCCTTCGCTTTGAACGCGCAAGAACTCGCCCGCTTTCGCAATCGGGAGATCGGGTTCATCTTCCAGGACCATCATCTGCTGCCGCAGTTGACGGTGGTCGAAAACGTGCTGATCCCCGCGTTGGCGAACGGTCGTCCCAGCGAGGAAGACCAGCAGCGGGCGACCGATTTACTGGACCGGATCGGGTTGGGGCAGCGAACCACCCATCTCCCCAGCGAACTCTCGGGGGGGGAACGCGAACGAGTCGCCGTGGCCCGTGCTTTGTTGAATCGTCCCACGATGATCCTGGCCGATGAACCGACGGGAAACCTCGATCGCCGGACCGCCGAGTCGATTTCCGATTTGCTGTTGGAGCTGCAACGCGACGAACAAGCGATCTTGATCACGGTGACGCACAGTCCCGCTTTGGCGGAAAAAATGGGGCGCCAGCAGGAATTGATCGACGGTCGTCTCCAGACCGGCGACGAGACGTCATGAAGCGACGTTCGCGAAATCGCCCCATCGCAAACGGGGTGGGGGCGGAAAACGATCGTGCTTTGGAACGCTTTCGGCAGATCACCCGCCCGGCTTTCCTGGCAAAGATCCGTTGACGCACCCCTCAGCTCCGATTATTTGTGGAATACCGGCGCGGCGGGTGATGGTGCTACGACTGACCGGTAGGGAGAAAGTGCGATGAAGCAACCGAATCAACCCGGTGAATCGTCCGACGGCCCGATGAGCAATCGGCGATCTGCCTTAGAACGCTTCTTTTCCGGACTCAGCGAGTACATCTTTCACGGTCAACTGGGCGTCGCCGATGTCCAACTGGTCGATTACCTCAGCGATATGATGCTGCGGTTCGTCCGCACCGACCACGTGCACCGGGTGCGGCGGAGCAGCGGCCAACCGGCCACCGAAGTCGTGCAGATGTTGCGAGAAGCCGAGCAACGGATCGGCTTGGCCCGTCGCGAAGTCCATCGCCATATCGGCGATTTCACCCTCTTTTGGTCCGGAATGTACCCGGAAAGCCTGCGCAGCTTGCAGGCCCCTGGCAAGGCAGACGGGTTCCTCGATTACTGCCATCAAGGCAAGCGGGCCTACGCGATCGCCGCGACCATCGAAGGGGGAGAGGAACGGCCTCCTAGTCCCCTGTTGCAGCGTTTGAGCGAGCAGTTCGAGATGTGTGCTTATGGGCTCCGTGAAATGCGGCGCGAATGGGAAGAGCGAGGCGAAGGGGGTTCTGGAGACGGGTTGCTGATTTCCTGATCCCGCTACCCATCTACGGGCGGATTTTCGGCTAGAATCGTCGCTCTTGCGTCTCGGATAAGCCCGCTCCCCTCGAACCGAGGATTGCCGCATGTCGGAATCTGCCTCTGGTCAGCTCGATCACGTCCTAAATGAAGAACGTCTCTTTCCCCCGCCCGCCGAGTTTACCGCGAAGGCGGTGATCGGCTCCCAGGAAGAATACGAACAGCTTTACCAGCAGGCGGCGTCGCAACCCGATGCGTTTTGGGAGCAGCAGGCGAAGGAGCACCTGCATTGGTTCGAACCCTTTACCGAGGTTTGCCGCTGGGAAGCCCCCGATGCCCAGTGGTTCGTCGGCGGAAAAACGAACGCCAGCTACAACTGCCTCGATGCCCAGATCGATGCTGGGCGAGGCGATCGCGCCGCCTTGATCTGGGAAGGCGAACCGGGTGATACGCGGACCCTGACCTACCGCGAACTCCATGCGGAAGTCTGCCGTTGTGCCAATGCCTTGCGGGATCTCGGGATCGGAGAAGGCGACGTCGTCAGTATCTACATGCCGATGACGCCCGAGTTGCCGATCGCGATGCTCGCCTGTGCTCGCATCGGTGCCATCCACTCGGTGATCTTCGCCGGCTTTTCCGCCGAATCGATCGCCGATCGGAACCATGACGCCGATGCGAAGTTGGTGATCACCGCCAACGGCCTCCATCGTCGCGGCAAAGTCTTGCCGTTGAAAGAGACGGTCGATGAGGCGCTTGAAAAATCGCCGAGTGTGCAAAAGTGTTTGGTGCTCCAGCGGATCGAGGACCACGACACGCCGATGAAGGCAGGCCGGGACGTCTGGTGGCACGAGACCGTCGGTCAGGCCTCGGCCGATTGTCCCGCCGAACCGCTCGATAGCGAAACCCCGCTGTTCATCCTCTACACCAGCGGCAGCACCGGCAAACCGAAAGGCATCCTGCACACCACGGCCGGCTACAACCTGTGGGCCAAACGAACCTTCCAGTGGGTCTTCGATCACCGCGATGACGATGTCTACTGGTGCACCGCCGATTGCGGGTGGATCACCGGGCACAGCTATGTTGTCTATGGGCCGCTGGCCGCGGGAGCGACCTGCCTGATGTACGAAGGCGCCCCCAACCATCCGGCGGAGGATCGCTTTTGGGACCTCGTCGAAAAGTACAAGGTCACGATCCTTTACACCGCTCCGACCGCGATCCGCGCCTTCATCAAATGGGGCGACGAACATGTCGACAAACACGACCTGTCCAGCCTGCGGTTGCTCGGGACCGTCGGAGAAGGAATCAACCCCGAAGCCTGGATGTGGTACCACCAAAAGATCGGCGGCGAACGCTGTCCGATCGTCGATACTTGGTGGCAGACCGAAACGGGAGGGATCATGATGAGCCCGCTGCCGGGGATCACGGCGACCAAGCCCGGTTCCTGCACGCGGCCCTTGCCCGGCGTCGTGCCGGTGATCGTTGATGAACAAGCGGAACCCGTCGAACCAGGCAACGGCGGGATGCTCTGCATCGATCAGCCGTGGCCCGGCATGCTCCGCGGGATCTGGGGCGATCGCGAGCGGTTCATCGAGCAGTATTGGGCGAAGGTCCCCGGCAAATACCTCACGGGCGATAATGCCCGCCGCGACGAAGATGGCTACTACTGGATCATGGGACGCATCGATGACGTGATCAACGTCTCAGGGCATCGGCTCAGTACGATCGAAGTGGAAAGTGCGCTCGTCAGCCATCCGGCCGTTTGTGAGGCGGCGGTCGTCGGTCGCCCGCACGATTTAAAAGGCCAAGGGATCGCCGCCTTTGTCACGGTCCGCGACCGTGAGGCCGACGATGCCCTGCGGGATGAATTGCGGAAGCACGTCCGCAAAGAGATCGGAGCCCTGGCGCAACCAGACGACGTTCGCTTTGCGACCGCCTTGCCGAAGACGCGAAGCGGTAAGATCATGCGGCGGTTGCTGCGAGACATCGCCGCGGGGAAGGAAGCCGTCGGCGACACGTCGACCCTGGAAGACTTCAGCGTGTTGGCGAATCTCCGCGGTTCGGACGAAGGTTGAGCCTCGGACGAAGGTTGAGACTCGGACCAAGGTCGCGTAGCGACTGCTCAAGTCCCCTCTCTCCCGAAAAGGCGGCGCTCGTTGCGTTCTATTTTGACACGCAATTTTCGCTGCTTTTTTGGGGGAGAAGGATAGGGTGAGGGGGCGCGCGGCAGGTCGGGGTCCCCTGACCAGAAGACTTGTTTCTTCGGGAAAACGTTCGTGAAATACCAACTCCGCCACACGCCGTCGCCGCTGCGGTGAGCCCCCTCGCCCCAGCTCAGCGTCGGCGTGACGCGGGTTCCGGATGGACGCTACCGCTGCACCGGGACCGCCTGATTGGCGACGATGTGCGGCGTGTTCAGCCCCGTGTGGAATTTCAGCTCGCCCTTCAGCCCGACGTGCTGGTTCAAGTGGCTTCGTAGTCGCACCCCCAAAGCCGGGCTGACGTAGGCCAAGGTCCTTCCGCTGGCGTCGTTGATCGCATAGGGGGGGGCATGGGGCCGCGAGGAATAAACCTGCACCAGGTACCCGACGCGGAGGAAACCGTTGGCCCCTGCCTCGTCGGTGGTCGATGTTTCCTGGGGGATCGTGGGGGAAGGCAAACCGGGCGCAGGCAAGGCGACGCCTGCTGGCGATGCCGAGGAAGCGGCAGCCATGGCCGCGGCCGGTTCCCCGTCGCGGCGTCGCGCGACCCGCTGGTACTGATCGACCCGCTCGAGCAACAGGCGGGCGTGACCTCGCTCGACACTGTCATCCAAGGTCTCAACCAATTGCTCGGCCCGCTGCCGGATCGGTTCCACCAGCGAGGCGGGCGCCCCGGCAGCTAACTGCCGGGAAAGTTCTAACTGCAGCGTATCGATGTCGGCGGTGGCACAGCGACGGACGAGCGCTGCCTGTTCGGCCGGCGAACTGGGACGCAACGTCTGCAGGACCGGCGGGGAGGTTGGACGCAGTCCTTGCCCTCGGTCGGATCTGCCCTGGGAGCCCTTGGTGTAACCGACGGTGGCAACCCCCGCGGGGACACTGGCGGTCGGTCGTTCGGGACGAAGCCCGGGCACCCAGGAATCGATATTCGCCCGGCGTTCGGCTGCCGGAGGGGCGGCTGCCGGAGGGGCGGCTGCCGCCGTGCCTGCCGCCGCCGCGATGTCGCGCATCCGCACATCATCGCCGACGATCAAGCCGGCATCGAGACCATCCGTGGCGGCGGCGTCCGCCGCCGCTGCGTGGGGGGAGGCCGTCGAGGCGGTGCCGGCGACGCCGGAGCCGATCGGGTCCGCATCCAAGCGGCGGAGCGCCGCCATGGAATCTTCGCCAGGGGCCTGCTCCAGATTCTCTTCGCCGGTCACGATCGACCGCAGAGTACCGCGATCCGCCTGGTCAGCCGTGGCGTCGGCGGCCGCGATCCCTGGGGTGGAGGAGCCAGCCAGTGTTCCCGCGCCAG